>NZ_WWHX01000076.1 GCF_009862125.1 Streptomyces sp. SID5910 | reverse complement strand
GAGGCGCGGCGTGGTGAGGGTCTGCCCGCGACGTCGATCGCGTGGGGCCCCTGGGCCGACGACGGCATGGCTTATGCCGTGGCGGATCGTTGGGAGCGGCACGGCCTGCCCGCCATGGCCCCCGACCTGGCGATCGCCGAGTTGGAGTCGGTGGTCAACGACCCGATGGCCGCCTCACTGGTCGTCGCAGACGTCGACTGGGACACCCTCGCCCAGGCGAGGGCGACCACGCATACCTCACACCTGCTGAAGGAGCTGACGCGGAGCGCCGCTGGTGACACGGCCGCCGACCGTTCCGCTCCAGGCGGCGGGACGCTGCGGCAGCGGCTCGCCGGACTGGGGGCAGCCGAACAGGAACGAGCAGTCGTCGAGTTCGTGCGCTCGCATGTCGCCGCCGTGCTCGGGCACCGCCGAGCGGACACGGTCGACGTCGACCGAGCCTTCAAGGAACTGGGCTTCGACTCCCTGGCTGCCGTCACCTTGCGCAACCGCCTCAATGCGGCCGCGGAGCTGAAGCTTTCGCCCACCCTCCTGTTCGACCACCCCACGGTGCGGGCGTTGGCACGGGTGCTGCGCGAGGAAGCTCTGGGGTTGAGCGGCGACGGGGGACCGGTGCCCGTCGTAGCGACGGCGACGGACGACGAGCCGATCGCCATCGTCGGCATGAGCTGCCGCTTCCCGGGCGGGGTACGGACTCCCGAGGACCTGTGGAACCTGCTGGTCGACGGACGCGACGTACTGACCGATTTCCCCGACGGACGCGGCTGGGATCTCGACAGCCTCTTCGACTCCGACCCGGATGAGACGGGCAAGAGCTATGTCGACAAGGGTGCTTTCCTCGACGACGCAGGAGCCTTCGACCCGAAGTTCTTCGGGATCTCGCCTCGTGAGGCGACGACGATGGACCCGCAGCAGCGCCTGCTGCTGAAGACGTCCTGGGAAGCATTCGAACGAGCCGGTATCGACGGCACGCTCCTGCACGGCAGCCAGACCGGCGTCTTCATCGGCAGCAACGGACAGGACTACGCCCGCAATCTGCGCGAGGCACCCGCCGAGAACGTCGAAGGTCACCTGGTGACCGGCAGCGCAGCCAGCGTCGTCTCCGGCCGCATCTCCTACACGTTCGGCCTCGAAGGTCCTGCGGTCACCGTGGACACGGCGTGTTCA
>NZ_WWHX01000739.1 GCF_009862125.1 Streptomyces sp. SID5910 | reverse complement strand
GAGGGCGAACCGTCCCGCCCGCTCGCCGAACGGCGCAGCGCCCACTCCCCCGTCCGGGACATCGCGGGCATGCTGCGCTCCTTCGACTACGCGGCCCGGCAGCGCCGCCCGTGGCGCCCCGAGTGGGCGCGCCGCTGCCGGGAGGCGTTCTGCGCGGGTTACGCCGCCCGAGCCGGGTGGGACCCCCGTAAGAAGCACGGCCTGCTGCGCGCCTACGAGACCGACAGGGCCGTGTATGAGGTGCTGTACGAGGCCCGGCACCGCCCCGACTGGCT
>NZ_WWHX01000738.1 GCF_009862125.1 Streptomyces sp. SID5910 | reverse complement strand
GGTGCGGATGGTGGGTCCGGGGCGGGGGTGATGAAGGCGGGGAGCAGGCCGAGGAGTACGGCCGCCGCCGGCCACAGCGGGAGCGACGGTGCGACGAGGGGGACCACGCCGGGGTGCAGGGCCGCCGGGTCGTGGGACGCGGCGACGAACATCAGGGCTGCGACCGCGACGCCGGACGCGGTGACCAGCCAGGCGCGGGCGTCCCAGCGGTCGGGGCGGTAACGGGTGCGGGGGGTCCTGCGGCCGCCGAGCCACAGGCCCGCGAGCGCGGCGGCGAGTCCGGCGACGAGGACGGGGATGCCGTACGTGCCGCCGGCCGCGGTCAGCACGCCGTACGTGCCCGCGCAGACGCCGAGCAGGCCGCCGAGGGTGAGGGCGGCGGTGGTACGGCGTACGGCGGCGGGGACGTCGGCGGTACGGCCGTAGCCGCGGGCGTCCATCGCTGCGGCGAGGGCGACGGAGCGCTCCAGGGCGCCCTCCAGGACGGGGAGTCCGACCTGGAGCAGGCCCCGCAGGCCCTTGTCGGGGCGGCCTCGCAGGCGGCGGGCGGCGCGGAGGCGGGTGACGTCGGCGATGAGGTTCGGGGCGAAGGTGAGGGCGACGACTACGGCCACGCCCATCTCGTACAGGGCGCCGGGAAGGGACTTGAGGAGGCGGGAGGGGTTGGCGAGGGCGTTCGCGGCGCCTACGCAGACGAGGAGGGCGGCGAGCTTCATCGCGTCGTAGAGGGCGAAGGCGAGGCCCTCGGCGGTGACCCTGCCGCCGAGGCGGATGCCCTGCGCCCAGTCGGGGAGGGGGACTTCGGGGAGGGTGAGGAGGGTGTGGGTGCCGGGGATGGGGGAGCCGAGGATCGTGGTGAAGGCGAGGCGGATGAGGAGGACGGCGAGGGCGAGCTTGACGAAGGCGCCGTAGGAGCGGGACCAGGGGGCGTGGGGGCGGCGGGTGGTGACGACGTAGGCGGAGACGGTGACGAGGAGGGCGAGGAGGAGGGGGTTGGTGGTGCGGGTGGCGGCGGTGCCTAGGGATAGGGCCCAGAGCCACCAGGCGGCGGGGTGTAGTTGGGGGCGTGCCGTGGACGTCGGTCGCTGGGTGGCGGTGCGCTGGTGGCGGCCGGGGGTGGGGGCGCTTGCCCGCGCTGACGGGGT
>NZ_WWHX01000737.1 GCF_009862125.1 Streptomyces sp. SID5910 | reverse complement strand
GGCCGGTCAGCCGATCGACCTGATCAGCTCACCGTTCGTGGTGTCCCCGCTCAGCTCCCAGAAGAACGTGCCGCCCAGACCCTGCTGGTTCTTGTACGTCATCTTCGTCGCGATGGTCGCCGGGGTGTCGTAACTCCACCAGTCGCTCCCGCACTTGGCGTACGCGGTGCCGGCCACCGTGCCGGTCGCCGGGCACGCCGTCCTGAGCACCTTGTAGTCCTCGATCCCGTTCTCGTACGTCCCCTTGGCCGGTCCGGTCGCGGTGCCGCCGGGTGCCGACTGGGTGACTCCGGTCCAGCCGCGCCCGTAGAAGCCGATGCCGAGCAGCAGCTTCGAGGCCGGGATCCCGAGGCCCTTGAGCTTCGCGATGGTCGCGGAGGTGTGGTAATCCGCCTTCGGAATACCGGAGTACGAGGTCAGCGGCGAGTGCGGCGCCGTCGGACCGGCGGCGTCCCAGGCGCCGAAGAAGTCGTACGTCATCGGGTTGTACCAGTCGACGTACTGGGCGGCGCCCGCGTAGTCGGCCGCGTCGATCTTGCCGCCGGACGTCGCGTCGGCCGTGATGGCCGCCGTGACGAGGTTGCCGGAGCCGAACTTGGCGCGCAGGGCGCCCATCAGCGCCGGGAACGCCGCCCGCCCGCTGGTGTCGCAGGTGAGGCCGCAGGCGTTCGGGTACTCCCAGTCGATGTCGATGCCGTCGAAGACGCCGGCCCACTTCGAGTTCTCGACCAGGTCGTAGCAGGACTGGGCGAACGCGGCCGGGTTCTTCGCGGCCTCGGCGAAGCCGCCGGACCAGGTCCAGCCGCCGAAGGACCACAGGATCTTGAGGTTCGGGTGCTTCTTCTTGAGCTTGAGCAGCTGGTTGAAGTTGCCGCGCAGCGGCTGGTCCCAGGTGTCGGCGGCGCCGTCGACGGACTCCGCCGCGGTGTACGCCCGGTCGGTGGCCGCGTAGGCGTCGCCCATGGCGCACTTGCCGCCGGTGACGTTGCCGAACGCGTAGTTGATGTGGGTGAGCTTGGCGCCCGAGCCGGACA
>NZ_WWHX01000736.1 GCF_009862125.1 Streptomyces sp. SID5910 | reverse complement strand
TGGCCCGGGCGGCGGCGGCCCGGGCGGACCGCGCCGCGCGCCGGACTGGCGGCGCAGGATCAAGTGGACCGCGATCACCGTGGTGACCGTGCTGGTCGTCACCACGGTCGGGACCTACTTCTGGGCCGACTCCAAGCTCAACCGCGAGGTCGACCTGTCCAAGGTCATCGACCGCCCCGAGGCCGGCGAGGGCACCAACTACCTGATCGTCGGCTCCGACAGCCGCGAGGGCATGACCGACGAGCAGAAGAAGGACCTGCACACCGGTTCGGCCGAGGGCAAGCGCACCGACTCGATGATGATCCTCCACACCGGGGACAACGGGTCGACGCTGGTCTCGCTGCCCCGCGACTCGGACGTGGAGATCCCGAGCTTCGTCGGCTCCGAGTCCGGCAAGAAGTACGAGGGCACGGGCCGGCACGTGAAGCTGAACGCCGCGTACGCGGAGGACGGCCCCGAGCTGCTGGTGCGCACCGTCGAGTTCAACACCGGGCTGCACATCGACCACTACGTGGAGATCGGCTTCGCCGGCTTCGCCAACATCGTGGACTCGGTCGGCGGCGTCGAGATCGACATCCCGCAGGACATCAAGGACAAGAAGTCCGGCGCCGACTTCAAGAAGGGCAAGCAGACCCTGAACGGCGAGGAGGCCCTGGCCTTCGTCCGCACCCGGTACGCGCTGCCCGGCTCCGACCTCGACCGCACGAAGAACCAGCAGAAGTTCCTGTCGGCCCTGGCGAGCCAGGTGGCCACCCCGTCGACCGTGCTCAACCCGTTCAGGCTGTACCCGACCATGGGCGCCGGCCTGGACTCCCTGATCGTCGACAAGGACATGGGCCTGTTCGACCTGGCCGGCATGTTCTGGGCGATGAAGAGCGTCAGCGGCGGCGAGGGCACCTCGATGAACATGCCGGTCTCCGGCAGCGTCGGCTCCAACCTCAAGTGGGACGACGCCAAGGTGAAGAAGCTGGTGGAGCAGCTGAAGAACGACGACCAGGTCACCGTCTCCGGCAACTGAGGCCGGGGCCGGTCACCGCTGCCCGCACACCACCTCGTCGCCGCGCACCACCGTGCCCGTCTCCTGCGGCGGGTCCGCCGGTTTCACCTTCACCACCTGCTTGTAGTCGGCGCCCGCGATCACCTTCAGCGTCCCTCCCTGGCCCTTGACCGGCCTGAGCTCGCTGCCGGGCAGGGCGGCGGCCAGCGACTTGGCCGAGTTGTCCCAGCGGGGGTCGAAGGCGACCACGGTCCGGGCCACCGCGCGGTCGGCGGCGTTCACCGGCGCCCGGGTGGTGAGGAAGCCGGTGGCGGCCAGCGCGTCGTCCACGCGCCTGCCCAGCCCGGCGGTGTGCGTGCCGTTCTCCACCTGGACCCGGATCTGCTTGGGGTCGACGGGCACCCGTACCGGCGCCGGGCCCTTGGCCTTCGGGCCGCGCGGGGCCAGCGGCCGGTCCGCGCTCAGCGCGTCGAAGATCCGCTTCGACTCGGCGGGGTCCCACTTGAGGGTCGAGCCGACGCCCTTGACGACGTAGCCCATCTGCCCGATCGGCACGGTGGTGAACTCCGAGGACGACGGCGAGAAGTTCCGCATCGCCCGCCCGAGGGCCAGCAGCTCGTCGGTGCCGAATCCCTTGTCGGCCCGCACCGAGCCCAGCACCGCCTGGGTGACGTCGCGGAACTTGAGCGGGTTCAGCAGCAGCCCGGAGGAGGTCGCCCGGTCGATCAGCGCGGCCAGGAAGCGCTGCTGGCGCTTCATCCGGCTGAGGTCCGAGGCCCCGTCGAGATGGCGGGCGCGGACGTACTGGAGGGCCTGCCCGCCGCTCAGCTCGTGGGTGCCGGCCGGCAGGTCGAGGCCGGTGTAGCTGTCCTTGAGCGGCTGGACCGTGCAGATCCGTACGCCGCCGAGGACGTCCACGGTCTTCATGAAGCTGGTGAAGTCGACCTCCAGATAGTGGTCGATCTTCACATGGGTCATGCTCTCGACGGTCCGGATGGTCAGCTGGGGCCCGCCCTCGGCGTAGGCCGCGTTCAGCTTGACGGGGTGTCCCCGGTGGTGCTGGCCGGTCGTGCGGTCGGTGTGGTCGGGCGTCACGGCGTACGAGTCGCGCGGCAGGCTGACCACGCTGGCCCGCTCCCGGTCCTCCGAGATGTGCACGATCATGATCGTGTCGGTGCAGTGGCAGGGGGCGCCGCCGAGCCGGTACTTGCGCCGCTCCGCCTCCGTGATGCGGTCGCGGCCGTCGGTGCCGACCAGCAGGACGTTCATGCCGTCACCGCCCCGCGGGCGGTTCTTCATGTCCTTGAAGGCGTCGACGCGGGCGATGTCCGCGTCCAGACCCGAGAGCACCGCGTGCCCGATCCCGGCGGAGGCGAGCACCACCACGGACAGCGCCGTCACCGCCCGCACGGCCCAGCGCGGCTTCTTCCGCCGTACGGCGGCTCCCGGCCGGCGGCGGGAGGGCCGCGGACGGGTGCGCTGCGGCGGGGGACCGCCCTGTGGGGGCGATGCCGGGACCCTGGGGGAGCGGGGCGGCGTGGGCAAGGTGACACCTCCGCGAGGGCGGGACCTGGGGCCGGACGTGGGATCCGTGAGCACCGTAGGCCGATACGATCTGCTGCCCGGGGTTGCGACCCCCGCGGCGCGCACCCGTGTCCCCCGTTCGCGGTAACGTGAGCACCGATGAACGCCAAGTCCGACGTGCGGCCGCCCGCCGTTTCCGTGATCATGCCCGTCCTCGACGAGGAGCGGCACCTGCGCGGCGCCGTCCGCGCCATCCTCGCCCAGGAGTACGCCGGCGAGATGGAGGTCGTGATCGCCCTCGGTCCCTCCAAGGACCGCACGGACGAGATCGCCGCCGAACTCGTCCGCGAGGATCCCCGCGTCCACACCGTGCCGAACCCCACCGGCCGCACGCCCGCCGCGCTGAACGCGGCGATCAAGGCGTCGCGCCATCCCGTCGTCGTCCGCGTCGACGGCCACGGCATGCTCTCGCCGAACTACATCGCCACGGCCGTACGGCTGCTGGAGGAGACCGGCGCGCAGAACGTGGGCGGCATCATGCACGCCGAGGGCGAGAACCCCTGGGAGGACGCCGTCGCCGCCGCGATGACGTCGAAGATCGGCGTGGGCAACGCGGCCTTCCACACGGGCGGTCAGGCGGGCCCGGCCGAGACGGTGTTCCTGGGCGTGTTCCGCCGCGAGGCGCTGGAGCGGCAGGGCGGGTACAACGAGGAGTTCATCCGCGCCCAGGACTGGGAGCTGAACTTCCGCATCCGTGAGGCCGGCGGCCTGATCTGGTTCTCGCCCGAGCTGAAGGTGTCCTACCGGCCCCGGCCCTCCGTGCGGGCGCTGGCCAAGCAGTACAAGGACTACGGCCGCTGGCGGCACGTCGTCGCCCGCTACCACTCCGGCTCCATCAACCTGCGCTACCTCGCCCCGCCGACCGCCGTGTGCGCGATCGCCGCCGGCGTCGTGGTGGGCGCCGCGCTGACCCCCTGGGGCTTCGTGATACCCGGCGGCTACCTCGCCGCGATCGTCGCGGGCTCGCTCCCGGCGGGCAAGGGGCTCGGGCTGAAGGCGCGGGCGCAGATCCCGGTGGCGCTGGCGACCATGCACATGTCGTGGGGCTTCGGCTTCCTGACCAGCCCCAAGTCGCTGGCCAGGAAGGTCATCGCGTCGCGGCGCCCGGCGGTCCAGCCGGACGCCGACGCCGCCGGCGCCCGCTGACGCCGCTCAGGACCAGGTGAAGCCCGGGTCCACGTGCATGCAGGCGCCGGTGTCCGCGCCGTTGAGGGCCTCCGCCGACTCCGGGGTCGTGTCGTCCGGCACGGGCACCTTGTAGGCCGTGTCCTCGCGCCAGTCCGCGCCCACGACGAGCGTGACGCCGGAGACGTCGGTCGACCGCTGCACCGAATCCGCCGGGATGCCCAGGGCCTCGGCGACCCGCCGCGCGTCGCCCGCGAGGTCGGCGCTCGGATAGCGGACGACCGTACGGTCCTCGCTGGGCAGCACCGAGGGGTCGGCGACGGCCCGCGCGAAGCCCTGCTCCACCAGCAGCCCGGCGACCGTGTCGGCGCGTCCGCGGGCCGCCGCCAGCTCCTCGGTGCGGGTGCCGTTGCGGACCTGCACCGCGATCGCGTCGTCCGCGGCGGCCGGATCGGCGGGGGCCTGTGACCCCGGTCCGGGCTCGGGGTCCTTCTTCTTCGCGTCCTTGCCGTCCAGCGCGATGTCCTCGCGCACCAGCCGGAACAACTGCTCCGCGTCCTCGGTCGGTTCGACGCGGGCGCCCACGTACCGGTTGGGCATCGTGGTCATGGTGATGCGCTCCGGCTTCACCGTGCGCAGCTCTTCGCTGAGGTCGTAGAGCTTCTTGACGGTGTCGAGGCCCGGGTCGACCGTGAGCGCCCGGGTGGCCTCCTCGGCGAGCGCGCGCAGCCGGCCGGGGCTGGAGAGCGTGGCGTTCTCGCGCAGCACGCGGATCATCGAGTTGAGGTACATGTGCTGGGCCTTGGCGCGGGCCAGGTCGCTGCCGTCCTCGAAGCCGTACCGGGTCCGCAGCCACTGGAGGGCCTGCTCGCCCTTGACCGGGTGGGTGCCCTTCTCCAGCTTCAGGCCCGAGCCGTGGCCCGCGTTGTCGCGGGAGTGGATGTTGGCGTCCACGCAGACGGGGACGCCGCCGACGGCGTCCGCCATCGACACCACGCCCGCGAAGTCGACCATCACGAAGTGGTCGATGTGGATGCCGGTGAGCTCCTGCCAGGTGGCCACCGTGCAGCCCGGTCCGCCGTGGCCGAGGCTCTGGTTGGTCATCACCCGGCCCTCGCTCGCCGCGTGGACCGTCCCGTCGTCCGGGTCGGTGCACTTCGGGATCTTCACCAGGGTGTCGCGGGGCATGCTGACGACCGACATGTTGCTGCGGTCGGCGGACAGGTGCACCAGCATCTGCACGTCCGCCAGCGGCGTGGAGCCGAACGTCTCGCGGGCGCCGCCGAGTTGCTGGTTCTCCTCGCTGTCCCGGGCGTCCGAGCCGATGACGAGGAGGTTCAGCGGGGTCTGCCCGGCGGCGTTCGGCGTCGGCGCGGCCACCTTGCTGTCGCCCAGGTTCAGGACGTCCTGCTCGATGTTGTCGTTGAGGTGCTCGTAGTAGAGGTATCCGGCACCGGCCGTGCCGATCAGGAGCACGGCGACGGACAGCGCGGCCCAGCGGAGCACCCGCAGCCCCCGGCGGGGCCGGCGTATACCGGCCTCGGCGCCGTCCTCGCCGTCGTCCCCCTCGTCACCCTTGCCCTGCTTGTCGTCGGCGACCGTCTCGTCGCCCTCGGGGGCGTCCGACGCGGCCTGCCGCGTGTCCTGTCCGTGCACACCGCTCTGCGTCACTTCCGCGTCCTTCCCCACCCCTGCCGCCCTGCCGCGGGCCCGTCCAGTGTCCGCGGTCTTCCTGTGAGACGCACGACGGGCCCGTCAGGTCAACTGGCGCACTGCACCTGGTCGGCCGTGGACTTGTCGACCCCCTCCGGAGCCTTGCCCGAGGTGGCGTCGAGCTTCACCCCGGCGCCCTTGAAGTCCTTGCCCAGAGTGAGCGTCATGGTCGGCAGGCCCTGCGAGTTCGTGACGCTCTGACCGGGCTTCATGGCCGCGCCGGACAGGCCGAGGATCCCGGCCAGCGCGCGGGCCTGGTCGGCCTGGTCGGGCGCGTACTCCAAGGTCGTCTTGGCGAGCTGGGCCGGGGCGTTGCCGGCGTTCTCGGACTTGGTGACGCCGGCCTCCGTCTGGAGGTAGAGCAGCTCCTTGCCGGCGCTGCCGCCGGGCGCGCCGCCGTTGAGGACGCGCACGCGCACCTCCGACGGGTCGGACCTGGTGCCCTGGAGGCGGGCCGCGACGGCCGCGGCCTCCTTCTTCTGCTTCTGCTTGACCTCGGTGAACGAGATGTCGTTGCGGACCATGTCGAAGACCTGCGGAGCCCTCGACTCGTCCTTGACGACCGTCACCGGAATCTTCTCGGCCGGGTTGTCCTTCACCGGCACCGTGGTGAACGTGATGTTCTTCGTCGGCACCTTCTTCAGCTCCAGGGCGATGTCCTTGAGCGTGCCGACGTCGCCGATGGGCTTGTCCACGGTGAGCGCGTTCGTGGCGGCCTCGGCGAGCTTCACCAGCTTGGTGGGGCTGGTGAGGGTGTCGCCGGAGGACATCTTCCGCATCAGCGAACCCAGGAACTGCTGCTGCGCCTTGATGCGGTCGAGGTCGCCGTGGTTGCCGAAGGCGTGCCGGGTGCGGACGAAGGCGAGGGCCTGCTCGCCCTCCACCTTGGACTTGCCCGCGGGCAGGACGAGTTTGGACTGCTTGTCGTTCACGGCGTGCTCCACGCAGACCTCCACGCCGTCGACCGCGGTGGTCAGCGTCTTGACCGCGTTGAAGTCGGCCATCATGAAGTGGTCGACCGAGATGCCGGTCGCCTCCTTCACCGTGCGCATGGTGCAGCCCGCGTCCCGGCCGCTCTCACCGAGGCTCCGGTTGAAGCGCACGCCCTGCTGGCCCGGAATGACCTTCTGGGACCCGTCCTCCTGGAGGGTCGGGCAGTCCGGGACGTCGACTATCAGGTCGCGGGGGATGCTCATCGCGGTCGCGTTGGAGCGGTCCTCGGACACGTGCAGCAGGATGTTGGTGTCCGCGTGCCCGACGCTGCCCTTGTCGCCGTAGCCCTCGTTGCCGGCGCCGGTGCGCTTGTCGGTGCCGATGATGAGGATGTTGAAGGCCTCGTCCTTGCTGAAGTTGCTGCTGCCCGCACCGCCGATGTCCGTCGTCGAGACGTTGCCCTCAAGGTGCTTGAGGTAGAGATAGCCGCCGACACCGGCCACGAGGACGACGAACGCCGTCGTGCCGCCGGCCCACAGCAGGACCTTCCGGCCCGTCGACTTCTTCTTCGCCGGCCGTCGGCTGCGCCGCCCGGGCGCCGGCTCCTCCGGTGCGGGACGGCGGCGCCGCTGGGGCGGGACCTCACGGCCCGGGGCCGAAGTGCCGCGACGGGCCGCGCCGTCGGTCCTCTCGCCCGGTGCGCCGCCGCGGGGCTTCGGAACGGCCGGCTGCGGCGCGGAAGAGGCCATCCGCAGCTCGTACTCGCCTGTCCGCGGATTGAGCACCCACTGGTCTGCGGGGTCGATGTCGTCCGCCCGCCCACGTCCTTGCGCGTCCACGGTCTCCCAGTCCTCCGTCGGGGCCACGCGGCGCCTTCCCCCGAAGGCGCACGGTAAAGGGTCAACAAGTGCACGACGCCAGGGCGGACCTCGCGGCGGGGGCACTGGAGCGCTCACACTATCCGCCCAGTTCAGCGTCGAACGACACCGGTGACAAATTCGACTCCCCTACAACAGGGCATTCCGTGCGATTTCTGGGAACGCCTACCATTGGTAGGGCTCGTAGACGTCCATGCACTGGCCGGTGTCGGCGCCGTTGAGGGCGTCGCTGTTGTCGGGCAGGTCGCCCGCCTCCGGTGTCTTCTGCTTCGGATACGTGGTGCCCGAGCGCCAGTCGGAGCCGACGACGACCGTGACCCCGGAGACGTCCGCCGACTTCCGCACCGCGCTCGCCGGGATGCCCAGCGCGGCCGCGACGCGCTGCGCGTCCCCGGCCAGGTCGGTGCTCGGGTAGCGCACGACGGTCCGTTCCTCGGAGAGCGCCGCCGAGGTGTCCTTCGTCGCCCGGTCGAAGCCCTTCTCGGCCAGCGCATCGGCGACCGTGCCCGCCCGGCCGCTGACCGGGCCGAGCGAGTCGGAGCGGGTGGCGTTCTGCACGAGCACGCCGATCTCGGCGTCGGCGGCGGCCGGGTCCTTCGGCGTGCCCGTGGCGGGCGTCTCCGTGGCCTTGCCGTCGCTCGCGCCGGCGCCCTTGCCGCCGCTCTTCGCGCCCTTGTCGTCGAAGGACACGTCGTCGCGGATCATCGCCCACACCTTCTCGGCGTTCGCACCGTCCGGCAGCAGGTGGTTCCCGTCCTCGGGGTCCTTGACGGTCGGCAGCGTCGTCATGGTGATGCGGTCCGTCGGCACCGTCTTCAGCTGCGTCCCGAGGTCGTACAGCTTCTTGGGCGTGCCGATCTCCTTGGAGACGCCCAGGGACTTCGTGGCCGCTTCCGCCAGGTCCATCAGCCTGCCGGTGTCGGTGAAGACGTTCTGGTCCTTCAGGGTGCGGATCATCGAGTTCATGTACATGTGCTGGGCCCGGGCCCGCATCTGGTCACTGCCCCAGGCGTGCCGGGTGCGCAGCCACTGGAGGGCTTCCTTGCCCTGGACCTTGTGCGAGCCGGCCTTCATCTTCAGGCCCGAGCCGCCGCGCTCACCGCCCGTCAACGGGCGGTCCCACACGTTCTGGTTCACACAGACCTCGACGCCGCCGATGGCGTCCGCCATCGACACGACGCCCGCGAAGTCGATCGTCATCCAGTGGTCGACGTAGACACCCGTGAGGTTCTCCCAGGTGGCCAGGGTGCAGCCGGCGCCGCCGCGGGCCAGGGACGCGTTGATGATGGTGTTGGTGGCGGGGAACTTCTCGCCCGTCTTGGGGTCCGTGCACGCCGGGATGTCGACGCGGGTGTCGCGGGGGATGCTCACCACCGCGGCGCTCTTGCGGTCCGCGGACAGGTGGATCAGCATCTGCACGTCGCCCAGCGGAGGGTTGTCGCGGTGGTCCTTGCCCCCGCCCAGCGCCACGTTGGCGTCGGAGGCGCGGCTGTCGGAGCCGATCATCAGGATGTTCAGGGGCGTCTGTCCGGCCGCGTTCGGCTCGGTCTTGTGCGCCTTGGAGTCCCCGCTGTTGCGCTCGCCCTTCTCGATGTTGTCGCTCAGGTGCTGGTAGTAGAGGTATCCGGCGCCGGCCGTGCCGAGTATCAGCACCGCGAGCGTCGACGCGGACCACCTGAGCACCCGGTGCCCGCGCCCCGCCCGCCGCCGTCCGGACCGCCGCCCGTTCCCGTTCCCCTGCCCCGGGCCGCGCCGGGCGGCACCGGATCGCGATCCCTGCCCGCGCACATCACTCTGCGTCATGTCCCTCTCCCCACCCTCAGCGCCGGCCGACGTGCCCACGGGCGCGTTCTGTTCGCACAGTTGGACGTACGGAACGCCCTGTTGGCTGTACGGCCGCCCCGACGGATTGTTTCCGCCACCGCCGTGACACGGCCGCCCGGTAAGACGCGAGAGAGGGCCCTCAGGTCACTTGGCGCACTGGACCTTGTCGGCCGTGGACTTGTCGACCCCTTCCGGAGCCTTGCCGGACTGGGGGTTGAGCTTGACGCCCGCGCCCTTGAAGTCCTTGCCGAGGGTGAGGGTCATGGTGGGCAGGCCCTGGGAGTTGGTGACGCTCCGGCCGGGCTTCATGGCCGCGCCGGACAGGCCGAGGATCTCGGCCAGCGCGCGGGCCTGGTCGGCCTGGTCGGGGGCGTACTCCAGGGTGGTCTTGGCGAGCTCGGCCGGGGCGTTGCCGGCGTTCTCGGACTTGGTGACGCCGGCCTCGTTCTGGAGGTAGAGCAGCTCCTGGCTCGCGCTGCCGCCCGGGGCACCGCCGTTGAGGACGCGCACGCGCACCTCGGACGGGTCGGACTTGGCGCCCTGGAGGCGGGCCGCGACGGCCGCGGCCTCCTTCTTCTCCTGCTGCTTGACCTCGGTGAACGAGACGTCGTCCCGGATCATGCCGAAGACCTCGGCGGCCGGCTGCTCCTTGAGGACGACCGTCGCCTTGACCTTCTCGGCCGGGTTGTCGACCACCGGCACCGTGGTGAAGGTCAGGTTCTTGGTGTTGAGCTTGCCCAGCTCCAGACCGAGGTCCTTCAGCTTGCCGATGCTGTCCAGCCGGGAGTCGACGGTCAGCGCCTTGGTGCCCGCCTCCGCGAGCTTCACCATCTTCGACGGGCTGGTCAGCGTGTCGTTCGACTTCAGCTTGCGCATCAGCGCGCTGAGGAACTGCTGCTGTATCTGGATGCGGCTCAGGTCGCCGCCGAAGCCCACCGAGTGCCGGGTGCGCACGAACGCCAGCGCCTGCTCGCCCTCGATGGTGTGCGTGCCCGCGGCCAGTTTCAGGTGCGAGTCCGGGTCGTCGATGTCCTTCGCCAGGCACACGTCGACCCCGCCGACCGCCGAGGTCAGTGTCTTGACGGCGTTGAAGTCGGCGACCATGAAGTTGTCGGGGGTGACCCCGGTCAGCTCGGTGACGGTCCGCATGGTGCAGCTGGGCGTACGGTCGTCCTGGCCGAGGCTGGTGTTGAAGCGGACGCCGGTGGAACCGGGGATGACCTTCTTCGTCCCGTCCGCCTGCGTGGTCGGGCAGTCGGGGACGTCGACGATGAGGTCGCGGGGGATGCTCAGCGCGGTCGCGTTGGAGCGGTCCTTGGACACGTGCAGCAGGATCGTGGTGTCGGCGTGGCCGACGCTGCCGCTGTCGCCGTAGCCCTCGTTGCCGGCGCCGGTGCGCTTGTCGGTGCCGATCAGCAGGATGTTGATGGCCTTGTCCTTCTGGAAGCCACCGGTGCTCGCGCCGTCGTCGGCGACGGACTGGATGTTGTCGTTGAGGTGCTCCAGATACAGGTACCCGGCCGCCGCGGCACCGAGGACGACGAACGCCATGGTCCCGCCGGTCCACATCAGGACCTTCTTGCCCCTCGACCGCTTCTTCGCCGGCTGCCGCCTGCCCCGCCGGCCGGGAGGCGGCTCCTCGGGTGCCGTACGCCGCCTGCGCGGACCCGGGACCGCACGCCCCGGGGTGGTCACGGGCGCGGACGCCTGCGCGCCGCGGGTGCGTGCCGCGCCGGAGCGGGGGCCCGGGGGCGCCGACTGCGGTGCGGAAGGGGTCAGTCGCAGTTCGTATTCGCCGGTGTCCGGGTTGAGCACCCACTGGTCTGCGGGGTCGATGTCCTCTGCCCGCCCACGGCCTTGCGCGTCCACGGTCGTCCGATCCTCCGTCGGGGCCACGCGGCGCCTGCCCCTCCAGGCGCCCGGTCTCGGTCACTCAGTGCGCGACCCCGACACGGAACCGGGACGGAACCTCGTGGCCGGGCACACCGGATCGCTCACACTAACGGCCCGATTCGGCGTGCGGCGACGACGGTGACACATTCCACGCTCCTTACAAGCGGTCAATCCGCCCCTTTTGCTGGACAAGTGTCCGCCGCGCCGCCCAGGTCTTGGCCCTCCCTTGTGACGTCTTGGAACGCGCTTTACTCGCAGACGTGCTCGTCGGCGGTGTTGCCGCTGAACGTCGGCTGGGGGGAATCCGCGGCCCGGGGCTCGCGCGCGGCCGCCGATCCGGCCCCGTCGCCGCCCCCGGTCCGCCGCCCGTCCGCCGCCGCGACCGCCACCGGCTCGTCCGTCCGCAGGCGGGTGAACAGCTTCTCGGCGTCGGGCTGCACGAGCTGGTCGCGATTGGCGTCGCGCGCGTACGACTCCCGGGGGACGGTCAGGAACTGCACCCGTGCGGTGGGGATGCCACGCAGACCGCGCGCCAGGTCGTACACACCCCGCAGACTCGCCAGGCCCGGGTCGGTCGTGAGGGACGAGGTGGCCGCGTCCAGCACGGGATAGAGCTTCACCGGATTCAGCAGTACGTCGTTGCTCTGCACCTTGGTGACGAGCGCCCCGAGGAAGCGCTGCTGCCGGTCGATGCGGTCGGTGTCGCTGCCGTTGCCGAGCGACTTGCGGGCCCGGACGTAACCGAGGGCCTGCTCCCCGTCGAGCGTCACCCGGCCGGCGGGCAGTCGCAGTTTCGCGTCCTTGTCGTCGACGGGCTTGCGCAGGCACACCTCGACACCGTCGAGGGCGTCGACCATCTTCTTGAAGCCCTGGAAGTCGACGACCACGTGATGGTCGATCCGGATGCCGGTCAGCTTCTCCACGGTGCGGATGGTGCACGCCGAACCGCCCGCCTCGAAGGCGTAGTTGAACTGGGCGAACACCGGGTCGGTGTCGGAGCCGTCCCGGCGGTGGCAGCCGGGCACGTCCACCATCAGGTCGCGGGGGAGGGAGACGGCGGTGGCGCTGTCCCGGCCCGCCGCGAGGTGCAGCAGGATCGTGGTGTCCGACCGCTCGGTCCCGGTGTCCCGGCCGTAGCGCTCGTTGCCGTCGCCGGAACGCGAGTCCGAGCCGATCACCAGGACGTTCTGCGCGCCGCGGACCAGGGAGGTGGGCCGCTCCCTCTCGTACCGGGCGAGTTCGGCGGCGGCGGCCTCGTCGGCGGTGATGTTCCCGCTCAGCTTGGCGTACACGGCCCAGCCGACGCCCACGGCGACGACGCCGAGCACGGCGACCGCGACGCCCGAGTTCCGCAGCCGGCGCCTACGACGCCGGC
>NZ_WWHX01000735.1 GCF_009862125.1 Streptomyces sp. SID5910 | reverse complement strand
GGCTAGGCCGCCGGCGCGTAGTCCTGGCCGAGGACGACCGAGACGTCGGCGTTCGCCGCGACCTTGCCCTGGGTGACGGACCCGTCGGGCAGGCCCAGGGTCTTGGCGACCTGGACGGCGTTCTCCTTGTCGGCGGCCTCCGCGTACAGGACCCGCGAGGTGGCCTCGGTGCCGGAGGCGGTGCCGCCCTCGACGAAGGTGAAGCCGCCGTTGAGGAGGGTGACGCGGGCCTTGCCGGTGCGGTCCTCGTCGCCGGTGGCGTTGCGGACGGCGACGCTGACGGCCGCGTCCTTGTCGGGGCTCTTGGCGGTGCCGCCGAGGATGTCCTTGACGACGTCGTCGCCGGTCTCGGCGCTGAGCCTGCCGTCGCTGCCGACGGGCAGCAGCGCGGTCCGGAAGTCGCCGCCCTTGGCGAGTTCGGAGAGCCCGGCGAGGAAGGAGCCGAGGTCGCTCTCGGTCAGCGGCGGGTCGAGGACCAGGCCGAGCGTCTGCACGGTGACCGTCGCGCCCTGCGGGTCGGAGGACATCTTGCGCAGCACGCCGTGCAGGACCTGCCCGAAGCGCTGGAGCTGGGCGTCGGCGGACTCCCCGGAGCCGCGGTGGGTGGCGTAGGCGACGGCCGCCTTGCCGCCGAGGGTCTGCTTGGCGCCCTTGTGCACGAGGGGCGCGGTGCCCTTGCCCTTGGCGGCCGGGTCGGGCACGTCGGTGTCGGTGTCGACCTCGATGTTGCCGACCAGGTCGACCAGGATCTGGAGGAACGGGGTGTCCAGCCGCCAGCTGCCCTCGATGTCGGTGCCGAGGGCCGAGTCGAGCGCGGTGCGGGTGGCGTCGGGGCCGTCGTCGCCGACGGACTCGGCGAGCGTGGTGGTGGTGCCGTCGTCGCCGGTCAGCGCCAGCGCGTTGGGCAGCAGCACGGCGGCGCCCCGCTGGGTGGTCGTGTTGTTGACCAGCAGCGCCGTGGAGGTGCCGCCCGTGGCCGTGTCGTGCAGGTGGACGGCGATCACGTCGCGTTTCTGGGCGCCCGCCGCGGTCGTACCGCCCGTCTCGGAGTCCGAGGAGGACAGGCCCGGCAGTTTCCCGGCGTACCAGAGGTAGCCGACGCCGCCGGCGGCGACGAGGGCGAGGACGACGACGAGGGCGACGACGCGCGAGCGGGCGCGGCGCCGGGCCTCCTCGCGGCGTTCAGTGCGGTTCTCGGTGAACTTGAGCCAGTCGATGACGTCCTCGGAGTCGTCGGCCGGCTCCTCGACGAAGGCGAACTGCTCGGTGTGGTACTCCCGGTCCGGCTCGGGTCCGCCGGGCATCGCCGTGTCCGGCGCCTCGGGCGGGCCGGCCTGCTGCGGGATGTGGGCGGTCTGCTCGGCGACGCGCGGCTGCGGCCCGCTCGTCGCGGCCGCCCCGTACGGGTCGTACGGGGCCTGCGCGGCGTGTCCGTGGCCGGCGTACCCGCCGTGACCGGCGTCGGGGACGGGCGGCTGGGGCCCGGTGTCCTGGCCGCCGTGGCCGGCGTAGGGGTCGTACGGCGCGGCGGTCCCCTGGGTGCCGGTGGCGTACGGGTCGTAGCCGTAGCCCTGCCCGTAGGGGTCCTGCTGCTGTCCGTACTGCTGCCCGCCGTGTCCGCCGTACTGCTGCTGCGTGTAGGGGTCGTACGGCTGCTGCTGGTCGGGCGTGCCCGGGGCCTGGGCCTGGCGGTAGACCGGCCGGCCGTACTCGTCGTAGCCGACGAGCTCGTACGGGTCGGCCTGGCCGTTGCCGTGTCCCGCGTCGTATGGGTCGTTCACCGGTGCCCCTCTCGGCTCAGTCGCCGCGGTACAGCTGGCGCTTGTCGATGTAGCGCACGACTCCGTCGGGCACCAGGTACCAGACGGGGTCGCCCTTGGCGACTCTCGCACGGCAGTCGGTGGAGGAGATGGCGAGGGCGGGGACCTCGACGAGCGAGACACCGCCCTTGGGAAGCCCGGCGTCCGTCAGGGTGTGGCCGGGCCGGGTGACGCCGATGAAGTGCGCGAGGGAGAACAGCTCCTCGCTGTCGCGCCAGGTGAGGATCTGGGCGAGGGCGTCGGCGCCGGTGATGAAGAACAGGTCCGTGTC
Organism: Streptomyces sp. SID5910; assembly: GCF_009862125.1. Lineage (GTDB taxonomy): Bacteria > Actinomycetota > Actinomycetes > Streptomycetales > Streptomycetaceae > Streptomyces. The sequence goes on along the minus strand of NZ_WWHX01000735.1, from coordinate 2,121 downwards.
CGGGTTGAGCGCCCGCAGGTCGCGCAGGGTGTCCACGGTGTAGGTGGGGCCGCCCCGGTCGATGTCGATGCGGCTGACCGAGAACTGCGGGTTCTCGACGGTGGCGACGACCGTCATCAGATAGCGGTCCTCGGCCGCGGAGACCGTGCGGTGGCTCTTCTGCCAGGGCTGCCCGGTGGGGACGAACACCACCTCGTCGAGGTGGAACTGCGCGGCGACCTCACTGGCCGCCACGAGGTGCCCGTGGTGGATCGGGTCGAAGGTGCCGCCCATGACGCCGAGGCGGCGCTTGCCCGATCGCGCCGCGCCGCTGCCCGGGGCGGGCAGCGAGCGGTCCTGTGTGCCCCTCGCCGCGTCGCGCGCCGGACCGGTGGGCATGTCCTGCTCTCCCATGCGTGCAGACCCTACCGGCCCGGTCCGGGCCCCCGGATCCCCCCTCGCGCTCAGCGGTCGCGGTTGAAGCGCGTGGTGATCCACAGCAGGAGCAGCAGGATGAACAGCGCGGCGCCGCCGGTGAGGTAGGGGCTGAGGCTCTCGTGGTTGCCGCCGTGCTCCTCGCCCTCGGCAGCGAGAGTGACCAACTGGGCAGCAGTGCTGTGGAAGCTCATCTTCGGCGTGACCTATCAGGTGTGGGCGGGATAAGGACGTCGCGGCTCATCGTATGCGGGCGTCCCGCGGGCGATCACGCCGACTCCGCCGTTGGGGACGGCCCGGCCCGCCCGGCGGCCGTGGCCGGGGAACCTTCCGACCGCCTCAGTCGTCCTTCCGCTTGTACCCCCGCAGCAGGAACCACGCGGTCAGCACACAGCCCAGCACCATCACGATCAGGACGACCCGGAGCAGATTGCCCGCCCCCTGCTGCTCGGCCGCGGTCGCCGCTTCGGCGAGCCAGGCGGTGTGGGGGGTGTGCTCCATGACGGTGACTCCTTCGCTGTACTGCCCGTCCACGGTATCTCCGCCTAGGCTGAGATCGGCTCCGGGGGCGCAAAGGGTCGCACAAGGGTTCGCAAAGAGCCTTTTCCACGCACGGGCCCACAGACGCACATGGGGGAAGACATGTCCGACGGCCACCAGCACAGCGGGCACGAGAGGGTGCCGGGCAGGCAGCGCAGGCGCTTCCCGGGCATCTCCTCGCGCGCGTACGAGCATCCGGCCGACCGCAGTGCCCTGGTGGCGCTGCGCAAGCTGAGCGGTTTCGACACGGTCTTCAAGGCGCTGAGCGGCCTGCTGCCCGAGCGGAGCCTCAGGCTGCTGTTCCTGTCCGACTCGGTGCGCGTCTCGGACCGGCAGTTCGCCCATCTGAACGACATGCTGCGGGACGCCTGCTACATCCTGGACCTGGAGAAGGTCCCGCCGATGTACGTGAACCAGGACCCCGTGCCGAACGCGATGTGCATCGGCCTGGACGAGCCGATCATCGTCGTCACCACGGGGCTGGTGGAGCTGCTGGACGAGGAGGAGATGCGGGCGGTCGTCGGGCACGAGGTCGGGCACGCGCTGTCGGGCCACTCGGTGTACCGGACGATCCTGCTCTTCCTGACGTCCCTCGCCGTCCGGGTCGCCTGGATCCCGCTGGGCAATGTGGCGATCATGGCGGTCGTGACCGCGCTGCGCGAGTGGTTCCGCAAGTCGGAGCTGTCCGCCGACCGGGCGGGGCTGCTGGTCGGCCAGGACCTCCAGGCGTCCATGCGGGGCCTGATGAAGATCGCCGGCGGGAATCACCTGCACGAGATGAACGTGGACGCGTTCCTGGAGCAGGCCGACGAGTACGAGGCCGGGGGCGACCTGCGCGACTCCGTGCTGAAGATCCTGAACGTGCTGCCCCGCACGCATCCCTTCACCACGGTGCGGGCCGCCGAGCTGAAGAAGTGGGAGGCCTCCCGGGACTACCAGCGGATCATGGACGGCCACTACCCGCGGCGCGAGGAGGACAAGGACGCCTCGGTCCGGGACTCCTTCCGCGAGTCGGCGTCCAGCTACGCCACGCATGTGCGCGGCTCCAAGGACCCGCTGATGAAGCTGGTCAACGACATCGCGGGCGGCGCCGGCGACCTGGGCGACCGGATGCGGCGGGGCTTCGGCGGCTTCACGAAGGGCGCGAGCGGCGGGCAGGGCGCGGAC
>NZ_WWHX01000734.1 GCF_009862125.1 Streptomyces sp. SID5910 | reverse complement strand
CAGCAACAGACGCTGCTGCGGATCCATCGCCAACGCCTCACGCGGCGAGATGCCGAAGAACCCCGGGTCGAACTCAGCGGCGTCGTACAGGAAACCACCCTCACGGGCATACGCCGTGCCCTTGTGGTCGGGATCCGGGTGGTACAGCGCCTCCAGATCCCAGCCGCGGTCGGTGGGCAGTCCGGCCACCGCGTCGCCGTCGTTGACGAGCAGATGCCACAGGTCCTCCGGGGTCTGTACACCGCCGGGGAAGCGGCAGCCCATCCCCACGATGGCGATCGGCTCGTCATCCGGTACGGTCCGCGGCGTCGCCGTCGCCGGGAGCGCGGCGGTTGTCGCGCCGGTCTGCTGCTCGTCGTCCGTGTGATCCGGTCCCAGCAGTTCGCCGAGGATGTGGCGGGCGGCCGTGGCCGGGGTCGGGTAGTCGAAGACGAGGGTGGCCGAGAGCTTGAGGCCGGTGGCGGCGTTGAGGCGATTGCGGAGTTCGACAGCGGTCAGCGAGTCGAAACCGAGGTCCTTGAAGGCACGCTCCACCGCGAGCTTGTCCGCGTGCCCGAGGACGGCCGCCGCGCTGTCGGCCACCAGCTCCTGCAGGACGTCCTCCCGCTCGCGCGGCGCGAGACCGGAGAGGCGGCGTACGAGGGCGGGAGTTCCGCCGTCGTCGGTGGCCGACTCGACGACGCGACGGACCGGGGTGCCGATGAGGTGCCGCAGGATCGCGGGGACGGTTCCGGGCCGGGCGTTGGCGCGCAGCACGGCGACGTCCATGTGCGTGGGCACGAGGAGGAAGTCGTCCGCCGTCTGGGCCGCGTCGAAGAGGGCCAGCCCTTCGTCCGCGGGCAGCGGCGTCATGCCGAAGCGCGCCAGGCGGGCCATGTCGACCTCGCTCAGGTGGCCGGTCATCTCACTGCGTTCGGCCCAGAAGCCCCAAGCCAGTGAGATCGCGGGCAGCCCCTGTGCGCGCCGGTGCGCCGCGAGGGCGTCCAGGAACATGTTGGCCGCGGCGTAGTTGCCCTGGCCCGCCGCGCCGAAGGTCGCGGCTGCCGAGGAGAACAGGACGAAGGCCGTCAGCCCCATGTCCCGGGTGAGCTCGTGCAGATGCGCCGCCGCGTCGACCTTGGGGCGCAGCACGGCGTCCAGCCGTTCCGGCGTCAGTGACGCGATGACGCCGTCGTCCAGGACACCCGCCGCGTGGACCACACCGCGCAGGGGGTGTTCCTCGGGGATCCGCGCCAGCAGGCCGGCGAGCGCGTCGCGGTCCGTCACGTCGCACGCCTCGAAGACCACGTCGGCCCCCAGCGCGCCCAGTTCCTGCGCGAGTTCGGCGGCGCCGGGCATGCTCCGTCCGCGGCGCGAGGCCAGCACCACGCACCGGACCCCGTGTTCGGCGACCAGGTGTCGCGCCACCAGGCGCCCCAGCACGCCGCTCGCGCCGGTGATCAGCACGGAGCCGTCGGTGTCCCATACGGGGTCCGACGTCACCGCCGGGACGGCGGAGCCCGGCGCTCTGGTCAGGCGCGGGATGCAGGCCCGGCCGTCGCGTACGGCGATCTGTGGTTCGTCACCGGCGAGTACGACGTCGAGCAACGCGTCCGACACCCCGTGCCCGTCCACATCACACAGCACGAACCGCTCCGGATGCTCCGCCTGCGCGGACCGCACCAACCCCCACACCGCAGCAGCCGCCAGATCGGACACGCCCTCACCAGGCACAGCAGACACCGCACCCCGCGTCACCACCACCAGACGCGACCCCGCGAACCGCTCCTCACCCAGCCACTCCTGCAACACCCCCAACGCACGACGCGACACCGACCGCACCTCAGCCGGATCACCC
>NZ_WWHX01000733.1 GCF_009862125.1 Streptomyces sp. SID5910 | reverse complement strand
GCGGGTTCGCAGGGCCGGCCCTCGCACCGCCTCGCGGTCGCCGAGGACGGCCCCGTCGCCCTCGCCGCCCAGGTCCACGCGGACGGCTTCCGCGCGGCCCTGGTCGGGCTCGGCGGCCGGCTCGTTGCCACCGCGCCCGGCTGCGAGGTCGTCGACGCGGACCCCGCGAAGGTGCTCGGCTCCGTCGTCGAGGCCGGCGCCGACCTGCTGCGGCAGACCGGCCGGCGCTGCGTCGGCGCGGGACTCGCCGTACCGTCCGCCGTCGCCGAGCCGGAGGGCCTGGCCCTGAACCCCCTGCACCTGGCCTGGCCGGCCGGCGCCCCGGTGCGGCGGATCTTCGCCGAGCAGGTGCGCGCCGCCGGCATCGACGGACCCGCCTTCGCGGCGAACGACGTCAACCTCGCCGCGCTCGCCGAACACCGGCACGGCGCCGGACGCGGCGCCCGCGACCTGCTCTGCGTCGCCACCGGCCACCGGGGCGTCGGCGGCGCGCTGGTCCTCGACGGCCGTCTGCACAGCGGCAGTTCCGGACTCGCCCTGGAGGTCGGCCACCTCACCGTCAACCCCGAGGGCCGCCCCTGCCACTGCGGCAGCCGCGGCTGCCTGGACGTGGAGACCGACCCGCTGGCCTTCCTCACCGCGGTCGGACGCGAGCCCGGCTCCGAGGTGTCCCTGCTGCGGGAGTCCAACGACCTGATCCGCGGCCGGTACGACGACCCGGCCGTCCGCACCGCCACCGAGGCCCTCATCGACCGCCTCGGTCTGGGTCTGGCCGGTCTGGTGAACATCCTCAACCCGGACCGGATCATCCTCGGCGGACTGCACCGCACCCTCCTGGACGCCGATCCGGAACGGCTGCGTGCCGTGGTCGCCGACCGCAGCCTGTGGGGGCAGAGCGGCAGCGTGCCGATCCTGCCCTGCACGCTGGACCACAACAGCCTGGTCGGCGCGGCCGAGTTGGCCTGGCAGCCGGTGCTGGACGACCCTCTGAGGGCGCTGGCCTGAGTGGCCGGCCGGGTCAGGACGCCGGGCTGCCTCCGCCGCTCGGCGCGTGGCTGAGGTCCACGACGCAGAACACGTTGCCGTCCGGGTCGGCGAGGACCACGAAGTCGGGGTCGGCCGGGTAGAGGTCCCAGTCGACGGTCTTCGCGCCGAGCCCGATCAGCCGCCGCACCTCGGCCTCCTGTTCCTCCGCCGTGTCCACGAACAGGTCCAGGTGCAGCCGGGGGTGCGGCTCGACCGGCGACTCGCTGTACATCACGGCGAGGGCGCGGCCGGAACCGTCCGCGTACGTGAGCGTCCGCCAGGTCTCGCTCGCCATCTCCTCACTGGCGACCAGGTCCAGCGCGGCCGTCCAGAACGCCACCGCGCGGGGCACGTCCGTGACACCGATGACAGGGAATCCGAGTCTCAACATGGCCCAGAGCCTAGGCGTCCCGGCCGTGCGCGCCGCCCAGGGCACGTAACGGGCGATTCCCCTCCCGCACCGCACGCGCGCACCGGCACCTCGAACCCGAGAGCGCAGGGAGCAGACGCCGTCCGTTCCCCTACTCCCCGCGCGGTACGCACACTGCCGCCGGCCGTACGACGACCCGGACCCCCTGCCGGGGCGACGCTCGGAAGCGACACACAGGACATCGCCACCGAGGAGCTGGACGACATGCAGACCCTGGCACACTTCGCCGACGGCGGTCCCGGCCCGTGGATCCTTCTCTTCCCGGTGCTCTGGGCGCTGGTCATCGCCGGCGGCATCACGCTGCTGCGCCGCACCGTGTGGCGCGGTCGCCGCGGCCCCTGGCGCCCGGCCGCCGTCGAGGACGACAACTCGCCCATCGCCGTACTCGGTCACCGCTTCGCCTCCGGCGAGATCGACGAGGACGAGTACTGGCGCCGGCTGTCCGTGCTGGACGAGCAGTTCGGCCGGCCGGGCAAGCGCGGCGCGGCATGACGACGAGGACCCTCGCCCGGCCCGGCGACACCGTGGAGGCCGAGTGGCCCGGCACCGCACGGCGCGCGGGCCCGCGGACCGGACGCCCGCCGGCCCGCCGCCGCACGGCCCGCGGCAGCGAGGGGTCACCGCCCGGTCAGCCGGCAACGGCCGACCGGGCGGGAGCGGGTTGTGGTCTGCCGAGCTCGACGGCGTGCTCGACCTCGGCGAACGCGCCGACGGGCACCTCGTCGACCACGCGGCGCGGCGGACGCGCGGCGACGGGGGCCACGGTGGCGGCCGTGGGAAGCGTGAACCAGACGACCTTGCCGGACTCGCCGTCCGGCCGGGCGCCCCAGCTCTCGCTCATCGCGGCCACCATAGCGAGCCCGCGCCCGCAGGTGGCGAGGGGCTCGGCGTCGTCCACCACGGGCAGACGCGGATCGTGGTCGCGCACCGAGACCGTGAGCCGGTCCAGGAGCAGTTCTATCTCCACGGTGCACGTCTTGTCGGGCGCGGCATGCAGATGGACGTTGGTCAGCAGCTCCGTCACGCCGAGCGCGGCCCGGTCGATCAGGGAGTCCATATGCCAGTAGCGCAATTGCGCAGATACGATTCTGCGGACCTGGCCGATCCGCGACGGCAGGGCTTGGAGCTCCACCGTGCAGTGTCTGCTTGGGTGACTGATCACGGCTGCGACTCCCCGACATAGAGGTCCGGAAGAACACGGAGTTCGGATCCAGCAGGGCGCACGCGGCGCATCGCCGCCTGCTGTCATGGCCGGCGGGCTGGTTCGCAGCGTTATCGCCGGTAAACCCAGAGTGACGTGAGACCAGAGTGACGCAAGGGGTGAGGCACCGCAAGTCACGGACATCTCAGCCGTCGTGCCCCGACGCCCTGTGCACGGCTTCGATGAAACGGCGTGCGGCGGGCGGGCCCGGCTCGCCGGGAGCGGGGTCGCGCTCGCCGAGGGTCAGCAGGTACCGCTTGCCGTTGAGATCGGCGAGCGCCCGGTCCTCCGGGGCGAACCAGGGCCGGGAGGCGCGCACGGCCTGCACCGGCGCGCTGTCGATCTCGCTGCCGTAGCTGGTGAGCAACTCCAGCCTGCCGCCGCTGATCCGGACCTGCCCGGCCCGGGTGAGCGAACGCAGCCGCTTGCCGATCCGCACCCCCGTGGCCGTGAACTCCGGCTCCGCCATGCCGCCGCCCCCTCGTGCGCGTCGGTCTGCCGGACCATGGCACCGCGGGAGGCCCGGTACCGGCTCGTGTCGTGCTCCAGTTGCGCCCGTGACGGGACCCCGGTCCCGCCGGGTGAAGTCTGCCCGCACCCGGCGTCGAGCACCAGTACGCGCCGCCCCTTTCCGGGGGCGCCCGGAGCACTCGCGCGAATGCGCCCCCACCCGCGCGCGGCCGTTGCCCCAGGCCGCCTTTGGGGCCCTCAAAGGTGTGTTTATGCAGGTGAGAAGCGTGTGGAAGGTGCTTATGATCGGTGTGCCGGCCGCGCGAGGCGCCGTCGGAGCGCAGCGTAAGGAGCCCCGTCGTGAGCACCCCCCAGCAGTCCCGGACCGGCGCGACCCTCGACGTCGACCACAGCGACGCCGACTACCGTGTCTGGCTGAAAGAAGCCGTGCGCAAGGTCCAGGCCGACGCCAACCGGTCGGCCGACACGCACCTGCTCCTGTTCCCGCTGCCGGAGCGGTGGGGCATCGACCTCTATCTGAAGGACGAGTCGACCCACCCGACCGGCAGCCTCAAGCACCGGCTCGCCCGCTCCCTCTTCCTCTACGGCCTGTGCAACGGCTGGATCCGTCCGGGCCGGCCCGTGATCGAGGCGTCCAGCGGCTCGACGGCCGTCTCCGAGGCGTACTTCGCCTCGCTGATCGGCGTGCCCTTCATCGCCGTCATGCCCCGCACGACCAGCGCCGAGAAGATCCGCCTGATCGAGTTCCACGGCGGGCGCTGCCACTTCGTGGACGACTCTCGCAGGATGTACGAGGAGTCCGCACGTCTCGCGGCCGAGACCGGCGGCCACTACATGGACCAGTTCACCTACGCGGAACGGGCCACCGACTGGCGCGGCAACAACAACATCGCCGAGTCGATCTTCCGCCAGCTGCGGCTGGAGCGGTTCCCGGAGCCGGCGTGGATCGTCGCCACGGCCGGTACCGGCGGCACCTCGGCGACCCTCGCGCGCTATGTGCACTACATGCAGTACGACACCCGCGTCTGCGTCGCCGACCCGGAGAACTCCTGCTTCTTCGACGGCTGGACCACCGGCGACTCCGACGTCACCTGCGACTGCGGCTCCCGCATCGAGGGCATCGGCCGGCCCCGGATGGAACCGAGCTTCGTGCCCGGCGCGATCGACCGCATGATGAAGGTGCCCGACGCCGCGAGCGTCGCCGCCGTACGGGCCCTGGAGCACGCCATCGGGCGCAAGGCCGGCGGGTCGACGGGCACCGGGCTGTGGAGCGCGCTGAAGATCGTCGCCGAGATGGTGGCCGAGGGACGCCGCGGCAGCGTGGTGACCTTGCTGTGCGACCCGGGCGACCGGTACCTCGACAAGTACTACTCGGACGCGTGGCTCGCCGAACAGGGCCTGGACATCCGTCCGTACGCGGCGGCGATCGAGTCCCTCCTGCACACCGGCGCCTGGCCCGAGTGACCGGCGGCCGGCCCTACCGCCCGGCCAGGCGCCGGTCCAGCGACGCGACCGCGTCCCGGAAGGCCTGTCCCAGCACCGGGCGGGCCAGGTTCAGGGCGAAACGGAAGGGCGCCGTGCCGTCGGCGACGAAGGCCCACCGCACGCACGTCCCGACGCCGGCCCGGGCGGGTCGTCCGGGCGTCGCCGAGTACCGGACTCAGGCGTCGCCGTCCGGCTCGCCCGCCACGACCAGCCGCAGATGCTCCGCGATCTCCGCCCGCGCGTCCGCCGGCAGACCGCCGTCGGTCACCAGCGTGTCGACCTGCTCCAGCGTCGCGAACGAACTCAGGCCCACCACACCCCACTTGGTGTGATCGGCGACCACCACGACCCGCCGCGCCGACTGCACCAGCCGCCGGTTGGTCTCCGCCTCCGCGAGATTCGGCGTCGACAGACCCGCCTCGGCCGATATCCCGTGCACCCCGAGGAACAGCAGGTCGAAGTGGAGCGCCGCGATCGCCTGGTCGGCGACGGGCCCCACCAGCGAGTCGGAGGGGGTCCGCACACCGCCGGTCAGCACCACCGTGGCCGTGCCCTGCCGCGCGCCCGAGGTCCGCTGCGCCACGTGGAACACGTCGGCCACCCGCACCGAGTTGGTCACCACGGTGAGGTCCGGCACGTCCACCAGCCGGTGCGCCAGCGCGTACGTCGTCGTGCCGCCGGACAGCGCGATCGCGGCGCCCGGCGCGACCAGCTCGGCCGCGGCCCGCGCGATGTCCTCCTTGGCCGTCGGCTCCAGACCCGACTTGGCCTCGAACCCCGGCTCGTGCGTGCTCGCCTCGACCACCGGCACCGCGCCGCCGTGCACCTTCTCCAGCACACCCTGCCGGGCCAGCGCGTCGAGGTCGCGGCGGACCGTCATGTCCGACACGCCTAGCTTCCGCGTGAGTTCGTTGACCCGGACACCACCGCGGCGGCGCACCTCGTCGAGGATCAGGGCGCGTCGCTGCTCCGCGAGGAGGTTCGAATTCTCGCTCACGTACGCTTCGGTCCTTTCGCCGCAAAACCGTCCGACACGCCCCGCCCACCCGCTCCCACGAGGAGTTCTCCCCGCTCCGGTGCACGGACGTCCCATCCTCGCACGCCCCGCCACGGGCCGCGCCACCGGCTGTGGAAGCGCACACGCCCCTGCGGCCCCGCCCGTCACACGGTTCGGGGAGATTCCGTGCCGAGGGGTGTGGGAGGCCCGCGAAGTGGAGATCCTTGTGCCCGCACGGACAGGCCGACGGCGCGTCACGGGGGAGTGCGGACAGTGGAACAGGCACAGGAAAGGGACGGAACCGGCGGCGGCAGCGACCCCGCCGTCCCCGTCCCGCGCTCCCGGGAGACCGGCACCGCTCTGGAACTCCTGGTGCACGGCGTGGGCGGCACGACACCCGCCGAGATGCTGGACGACCCGCGCACCGTGCGGGTCACCGGCGACCACATCGCGGCCGTCTTCCGGCGCACCGAGGACGCCGACGCCGAGTCCCGGCCCGAGGACTACCGGGGCCGGCCGGTGCCCGAGGCCTACGTCTGGTGCAACCTCACCTCCGGCAACGGCACCCGTGCCCTGTGGCTGCTGCTCCTGCCGTTCATGGTGGTCAACCTCGCCCACTGGATGCGGCCCACCGCGCACGGCCGGATCCGGACGGTCCGGCTCTACGGGCTGCTGGTGCGGCTCGCCGGACTGACCCTGACGGTGCTGCTGGTCGCCGCGGCCTGCGAGGTCGCCATCGACCTCGTCGCCTGGCAGTGCGCCGGCACACCCGCCTGCGCCCAGCGGCACTCCTGGCTGGGCTTCCTGTCGCCGGCGGGACCGGACGGCGGCTGGTGGAGCCCGCCCGGCCGCAGACTCGCCCTCGCCGCCGCCGTGCCCGCCGCGCTCACGGGCCTCCTGTGGTACCTGTCCCTGCGCACCTGGCGTGCCTACGAGTCCCAGCAGCCGATGGACCGCACCGCCGGCCCCGAGGAGGACGCTGGCCACACCGCCCTGAACCGGCCCGGATTCTGGTACGGGCGGCGCCTGGTCGCGCGGCTGCGGGCCTCGCACACCGCCGCGGGACTGCTGACGGTCGCCGCCGCGGTCGGCGTGCCGGCGGCCCGCTTCGACCGGGCGCCCGGCGGACCGGCGCTGCTCGACACGCTCGGATGGCTGCTGGAGGCCGCACTCGCCGCCGGCGCGATCGCGGCCGTCGGCGTCACCTGCCGGCGGGGACGCAGCGAGAACCACCTCGACCGGCGGCTCGACCGGCACGTCGTACGCCGCCTGCCGCTCGCCTCCCTCGTCCTGCTCGCCCTCGCCCTGGTGTACGGCGGCTGGTCCCGCCCCGGGTGGACGTCGGCCGGCCGGCTGCCCGGGGACATGACCTTCGGCGGCATCGCCCTGGTGCAGGGACTGCTGGTGATCGTCCTCGGTGTGGTCGCCCACGCCCTGCACCGCGCCCTCCCCGACCCGCGTGCCGCGATCCGAGGCCTCGGCGGCCCCGCCGTCGCCATGCTGGCCTGCGCGCTCGGGGGCGTGATGTCCGGCGGGGTGGCGCAGCGGGTGTCGGACTGGCTGGACGGCACCGGCACCTCCATCGACGGGCCGCCCGTCCTGCTGACCTGGCAGGCGTCCGTCATCCCGCCCCTGCTCATCGCCGTGCTGCTGCTCTGCGCCGTCCTCGCCCGGCGCACCTGGCGCCTCGCCCGTTCGGAGCGGGCCGCCGTGGAGGGCGACCACCCCGGCGAGGCCGGCGACCCGGCGCGCACCCGCCGTATCGCGAGGGCCCGCGCCATGGCCGGCCTCACCGACCGGGGCCCCCTCGTCGTCGCCCTCACCTCCGTCGCCACGCTGCTGCTGGGCGCGGCGGCCCTGGCCGGGGCCCTGGCGACCGACCAGGTGCCGGCCGACGCCGCGAACGGGACGTACGCCGTCGTGCACGGAGCCGCCCAGACCGCGCAGGCGCTGGGCTCCTGGCTCATCGGCCTCGGCTTCATACTCTTCGTCACCTGGGGCCGGCGCGCCTACAAGGACGCCTCCGCCCGGCGCACCATCGGCATCCTGTGGGACGTCGGCACCTTCTGGCCGCGCGCCGCCCACCCCTTCGCGCCGCCCTGCTACGCGGAGCGCGCGGTGCCCGACCTGACCTGGCGCATGGCGACCTGGACCCGCGCCACCGGCGGGCGCCTCGTCATCTCCGGGCACTCGCAGGGCAGCGTCCTCGCCGCCGCCGCGGCCTGGCAACTGGCGCCCTCCGCCCGCAAACGGGTCGCGCTGCTGACCTACGGCTCCCCGCTGGAGCGCCTCTACGGCCGCTGGTTCCCCGCCCACTTCGGACCCGAAGCGCTCGGCTCCCTGCACCGGGACGTCGACTGCTGGCGCAACCTCTACCGGCGCACCGACCCCATCGGCGGTCCGATGCGGCTGCCCGGCGACTGCGGCCCGGCCGTCGACCGCGAACCCCTCAAGGATCCGCTGACCTACGGCCGCACCGAACTGCACCCGCTGCCCGCCCCGATCCTCGGCCACTCCGACTACCAGGCCGACCCGGCCTTCGCCGAGGAACGGCGACGGCTGCTGGCCCGGCTCCGCCCGGAGGTACCGGCGCCGCGCCACACCGGCCAGACGGCCCCGCCCGTCCCGGGCGCGGACGGCGGCCCCGGCGGCTGCTAGGCCGCGGGGCTCCTTCCCCGGCAGGTTCTACCGGGGCAGGTCCGGCAGGTCCTCCTCGTAGAGCAGGCTCAGGTCGTCCGTGCTCGGGTCGGCCAGCTGGGCGACGCGGCTCGCGTGTCGCTCCACCATCGCCTCGAAGGTCTGGCGGGCGGTGCGGCCGTTGCCGAAGGCCGGGCCCTTGGGGATCGCCGCGAAGTACCGCGTCAGCGCCCCGGGCACGTCCGGCGCCAGCCGGTACTCGTGCTCCTCGGCCTGCTGCTCCACGATCCGCAGCAGCTCCTCGGGCCCGTAGTCGCCGAAGGTGATGGTCCGCGAGAAACGGGACGCCACCCCGGGGTTGACCGACAGGAACCGCTCCATCTCCGCCGTGTAGCCCGCGACGATCACCACGACCGCGTCCCGCTGGTCCTCCATCAGCTTCACCAGCGTGTCGATGGCCTCCTTGCCGAAGTCCCGGCCCGCGTCCTCCGGCGACAGCGCGTACGCCTCGTCGATGAACAGCACGCCGCCGCGCGCCCGCTGGAACGCCTCCTGGGTGCGGATCGCCGTCGAGCCGATGTGCTCGCCGACCAGGTCGACGCGGGACACCTCGACGAGATGGCCCTTCTCCAGTACACCGAGGGAGGCGAGGATCTCGCCGTACAGCCGGGCGACCGTCGTCTTGCCGGTGCCGGGGGAGCCGGTGAAGACCAGGTGCCGCTTGACCGACGCGGCCTTCAGCCCCGCCTGCTGCCGGCGCCGGCCCACCTCGATCATGTCGGTGAGGGCCCGGACCTCCCGCTTGACGCTCTCCAGGCCCACCAGAGCGTCCAGTTCACCGAGGACGGCCTTGGACGTCCGCGCGGGCTCCTCGGGTCCCGCGCCCGCGATCAGCGGCTCCTGCTCGGTGCTGCGCTGCCCGGGGATCGAGCCCAGCAGTCCGCCGGGGGAGTGGGCCACCGTCTCCACGGCCGTCTCCCGCGCCGGGGGCGGCGCCAGACCGCCGCCGCTCTCGTCACTGGCGCAGTCCTCGACGAGCGGCCCCGAGTCGGACGACGCGTCCGCGCCGCCGTCCGCGAACTCGAACCCGCCGCGCGCGCACCGCTCCGTACGGCACTTGCGCAGCGTCGTACGGCAGCCGTCGATCACATGGAAGCCGTAGCCGGCGCTGCCCGTCACCCGGCAGCCGAGGAAGCTGCCGCGGCCGCCCGCCGACACGTAGACCCCCGCCTCGGAGGGGGAGTCGACCGTGCAGCGCTCGATGGTGGGGTCGGCGCCCTTGGTGACGATCACCCCGGTGCGGTTGCCGGACAGGGTGCAGTTGTTCAGGGTGCCGCCGCTGCCGTGGTCGCGGAACCACGCGCCCGTCGCCGCGTCCCGGATGCGGCAGTCGTCGAGCTGCGCGACCGCGCCGTCACTCACCGAGACCGCCGTGTTCCGCACCTGGGACAGATCGCTGTCCACGACGTCCACGCGCGAGCCGCGGTCCAGCACGAACAGCGCGTCCGGCACGTCGTGCACGCGGCAGGAGTCGAGCACCGCGGTGGCGCCGTCGCTGACCCAGACCGCCGGATAGTCGCCGGTGCTGTCGAAGATCTCGCACTGGTTGGCGTCCACGCGCGTGCCCGGGTCCCACACCGACAGGCCGTTGCGCCCGAACTGCCGCACGCTGGTGCGGGTCAGGGTGAGCACGGAACGGGAACGCAGGTCGACCGCGTTCTCCGGGATGTCGTGGATGCGGCAGTCGGCGAGCGTGAGCACCGCGTCGGTGTCGAGCGTGACACCGTCGGAGGTGGTGCGGTGCACGTCGCAGTCGGTCAGGTGCGCGGTGGCCCGCCCGGACACCTGGACGCCGCTGCCCCGCACCTCGTAGATCTCGCAGCCCACCGCTTCGAGACCGGAGTGCTCACCGGTCGCCGTCAGCCCCGAACCGGCGGCGTGGTGGATCCGGCAGCGCTCCAGCCGGGGGTGTGCGCCGGAGCGCACCGCGACACCCGCCTGCCCGGCCGAGACGACCTCGCACTCCTCGAACACCCCGCCCCCGCCGTCGAGGACGGCGATGCCGACGCCCGCCGGATTGTCGACGGTGCAGCGCCGCACCGTGGGCCGGGCGCTGCCGCGCACCTCGATGCCGGACGCGGACCGCGTGACCACCCGGACGTCCAGCAGCTCCGGCGTGCCGTCCTCGACGAGCACCGCGGGCGCCGCCGCGTCCTGGCCCTCGACGTGCAGGTCCTGGACGACGGCCGAGGCACGCACCGTCAGCGGCACCCCGTCGGCGGGCGCGATCCGCACCGAACCCTGGGCCCCCTCGGGGCCGCGCAGGGTCACCGCCCGCTCCACGACGAGGTTCTCCCGGTAGGTCCCGGGGGCGATGGTGAGGACGTCACCGTCGGCCGCGGCCTCCAGGGCGGCGGCGAGCGATGCGTACTCACCCGTGCGGCGCCGCCACCGCGAGGTGCCGGTGTGCGTCACCTGGACCGTGCCCTGTGCCATGGCGTTGCTGTGCCCCCACCTCGTCGTACTGATGGCTCGTTCGCCGTCGGGGACGCCCCGGCCGGGGCGGGACCGCGGCCGGGCCCGTGGGCCCGCACGCGCTTCCGACACCGGCGCGCACCTGTGGCTTCCTCACGCGCGGGTTGTCGCCGATTGCTTCGGCCGGTCCACCGTAGCGTGCGGGCGGACGGTGGGTTGACCAGAGGCGGAAGCCGGTCAGCTGCCGGTGCCGGTCCGGCCCCAGTCCGGTCCCGCCCGCTCCCACTCGCGCTCCCAACGGTCGTAGCGGCGGCGGACCATGCGCCATACGACGATCCGCCGGCCGGCCTCGACCAGCGCCGCGGTCACCAGGGCGGCGCCGGCGCCGGCGAGCGCGGCGTGCGTCGTGGCGGTGGCGGAGTCCAGCGGGCGGGCCACCAACCGGCCCTGCTCGTCGGTCCATATCCGGAAACGGTCGCCGGGGTGCGGGTCCCGCAGGGCCGCCAGGACGGAACCGCGGCGCTCGGAGCCGTCCGCCGCCTCCCAGCGGGCGAGGACCCGGCTGCGCAGGTCGCCGGCCGAGACGCCCTCCGGGTCGACGTCGAACGGGGAGTGTTTCAGCTCGCGGACGACAGAGGCCGTCACCTGGTGCCGGGTCTCGTGCTGGGCCCGGACCGACCGCTGGAGGACGTCCTGCGCCGCGCCGCCCACGAGGGCGCCGATCAAAGGCGCGACGAAGAGGATCAGCAACAGGCCCGACAGGGCGACCCAGGCCTCGGCCAGGTCGGTCGTGCGGCGCAGCGGATTGTGCCGCCAGCGCCAGAGTCCCCTGATCGCCCGCACCGTCCGGCCCCCTTCCCGCTCCCTGCCGCCCCCGGTCGATCCGTCCTGCCGCGAGCCGGTCCGCAGGACCCGACGGCATCCCGCCCCGGGCCCTCGGCCGGCTGCTCTCACACATTTCTCATGAAAGCTCAACGCCCGTGCCGGGCAACGGGTTCCCGGTCACCGGGTCGTCAGTGTGTCGCCTCCGTCACTCGACGATCCGCACCGGGTCGCCGACCCGGACCGTGCCGGGGCCGAGGGGCACGAGATTCTGTCCGAAGACGAGCCTGCGGCCGATGCGGCGGTGCCGCCCGAGGCTGTACAGGGGCTCTCTGCCGCGTACGGCGGTGTCCTGGTCGGTGGTCGTCACCACGCAGCGTCCGGACGGTTTGGCGACGCGGAAGCCGACCTCGCCGACGTCGACGCGCGACCAGCCGTCCTCGGCCCACGCACCGGTGCCGGTCACGACCAGGTTCGGCCGGAAGCGGCTCATGGGCAGCGGGCCCTCCGCCGCGTGATCCCCTTGCGCGATCAGGGAGTTGAGGGCGTCGAGGGACGCCGTCGTCGTGATCAGCAGCGGAAAGCCGTCGGCGAAGGAGACGGTCTCGCCGGGCAGCGCGTACTCGGGGTCGACGGGCCGGCGCCTGCCGGGGTCGTCCATGTGCACCAGCCGCACGTCCGCCCCGGCATGTGCGCTGCACCAGGCGTGCACGGCGTCGTCCTCGGCCGGGACCGCCTCGACCTTGTCACCGAAGATCTGCACCGGGACCGTGCTCACCGCGCGCGGGACCGGGACCGTGAGCGGACCACTGCCGGGCGCGGACAGCCGGACGCCGCCGCCGGGCAGAAGCTCGGCGGCGGCCAGGGCGAGGCGCGGCTGCTCGCGCTGTGTGACGACCTTTCCCCCGTCGTCGACCAGCATCCAGCGGCGGTCTCCGGCCAGCCCCCAGGGCTCCACGACGGCTTCCCGGGGCGCGAGGCCCCGGAACGCCTTGACCGGATGGACGTGAATCGACTGAAGTCGCGCGTTCCCCATGGAGTCATGGTGCCAGGCGGCACCGACAGCCGGGGAGACGGCTCAGTAGCCGCGGTACTGCTGGTTGTTGTACGGGTCCTGATAGGGCGCCGGGGCGGGACGCGGCGCCGCGGGGCGCATCGCCTCGTACCCCGCGGGGCCGGGCGCGGCCGGGCGGGGCTGCTGCGGCTGCTGGGGACCGGGGTATCCGCGCGGGGCGCCCGCCTGCTGCGGGATGTACGCGGTGGGCGCCTGCTGGAGCGGGGCGGGCTGCTGCATCTGCATCTGCTGCATCTGCTGCGGATAGCCGTAGGAGGGCTGGGAAGGTGCCGCCGGGAGGGCCGGCAGGGCCGACGGGAGCGCCGGCAGGTGGCTGCCCGGCGCGTCGTACGCGGCCGGAACCCGGATCGGGGCGATCTGCGGGGTGCCCCGCTCGGCGACGAGCGAGTCGTAGATCGGGGTGTCCGGGAAGGAGGCGGAGTAGTAGCCGCCGCCATAAGTGGAGCGGGGGGAGGTCATGGCCATAAGTTAAGCCCACGATGTGCTGGTTGGGGAGACCGATAAGAGGGTTGTTTTGCGGGCTCGCGGTGACCTGAGATCCCCAATCAGAGCGAACTCGTCGAAAAGGGGCAGCGCGGGGCGCGATCTTGGGGTAAAGGCCAAGTTCCGGGCGGGTTACCGGCGGTTGACCGACGGTGTTCGCCCACTCCTCCTGAGCGGTCCCCGGCCGGGGGAATAGGTTGGGCGGGGAAAACTTGACGAACCGCCGGGACGCGGCCCGGCGCGGTGACACGTGATGGGGGCGGACATGTCAATGTCGAAGGGCTCGAACACCCCGGCGCCGAGCACGGAGCTGCGGGTCGAACTGGGCTGGCGGTCCGGCCCCGGCGTGCCCGACGCGGACGCCTCGGCACTTCTCCTGGTGGCGGGCAAGGTCCGTTCCGACGCGGACTTCGTCTTCTACAACCAGCCGGCGCACTCCTCAGGCGCGGTCCGGCACGAGGGCAAGCGGGACGCCGGCGGCCGGGTGACCGACAGCCTGCTGGTCGACCTCGCGCGCGTGGAGCCCGCGATCGAGACGGTGATCGTCGCCGCCTCCTCGGACGGCGGGTCGTTCGGCCAGGTCCCCGACCTGTACGTCGAGGTGCGCGACGCGGCGCAGAACACCGTCGTCGCCCGCTTCGACAACCCCGGCGCCACGGTCGAAACGGCGTTCGTGCTCGGAGAGTTCTACCGCCGCCAGGGCGCCTGGAAGTTCCGGGCCGTCGGCCAGGGGTACGACAGCGGCCTCGCGGGCCTCGCCACCGACTACGGCATCACGGTGGACGAGCCGCAGCAGGCCCCCGCCGCCGTCACACCCCCCGCCCCGGCGCCGGCCCCGGCCGCCGTGCCGCCCCCGCCCGTGACGCGGCCCGCGG
>NZ_WWHX01000732.1 GCF_009862125.1 Streptomyces sp. SID5910 | reverse complement strand
GGGCCCGGTGGAAGCGGCGGCGGTCGCGCCACGCGCGCACGGCCCGCCGGTCGTGGGTGCCGGGCGCGGGCGGCGCGGGCTCGCCGAGCTGACGGGCGCGGTAGGTGTCGAGGAGGTACTGCTGCGTGATGCTCATGACGGATCACCTCTCGGGGAGCGACGGCTGACGCCGTTTCGGCAAGGGGACTCCGATGCTGCTCCGGCGGGACCGCCGGTGTCGTGCCGATTGACGGCGGCGGTCAATCGAGGAGGCGTTGTCAGTGGCGGCGTGCACCATGGGGGCATGAGCGTGCGCATCGACATCACGGGGCTGCGGCCGGAGAGGGTCGCCGTCGTGCCCTCACCCCTGGCCGAGCTGTGCATGGCGCTGCACGCGCTGTCCGAGCCGGGGCACCACCCGGGGCTCCAGGGCTGGGTGACCGGAGTCGCCGCCCGGCTCGACCCGCATCTGGCCGACCGGATGTGCGAGGCCGACTTCCTGTGGCGGACGACGTTCTCGGACCTGTTCCTGCCGTTCGCCGGCATCCCCGGCCGCAGCACACTGCCCGGCGCCACCCTCGCCGAGGACCTGGACCTGCTGGACAAGCTGTCGGACGAGCAGTTCGTGGACGCGGCCCTGGAGTTCACCTGCGCCGTGCCCTACGGCGTCCAGGGCGCGACCGTGCTCTCGGACCCCGTGGTGCGCCGGCGCACCCTGGACCTCGCCGCCGCGCGGGGGCCGCGCCAGCTGCGGTTCAGTGAACGGCTGATGGCCGACCCGCCCCTGATCCGGTCCTGGCTGCGCCAGTTCTTCCAGGACTGCGACGAGGCGTTCTTCGCGGACGCCTGGTCCCGGCTGCGCCACCAGCTCGCGGCCGACGCCCGCCACAAGACCGACCTGCTGCGGCGCCGGGGCCTGGCCGAGGCGCTGACCGCGGTGTCCCCGGCGGTGAGGGTGGACGAGACGGCCGGCGTGATCGTGATCGACAAGCTGGGCGACGGCCGTACGGCGACCGCGGACGGCGGCCTGCTGCTCCTGCCCACCAGCTTCGGCTGGCCGCACCTGTCGGTCCTGCACCGGCACGGCTGGCAGCCCGTCCTGCACTACCCCGTGGGCGGCGCCGAGCCGGTCTCCCCGCCGTCGGTCGAGCAGCTCACGCTGCGGATGTCCGCGCTGTCCCACCCGGTGCGGATGCGGATCTGCCGCCACCTGGCCCGCAGCGCGTACACCACGAGCGAGCTGGCGCAGGCGCACGGCATGACGGCCCCGGAGATATCCCGGCACCTCGGGGCGCTGAAGAAGGCGGGCCTGATCACCACGCGCCGCCGCGGCCGGTACGTGCTGCACCAGCTGGACGTGACGGTGGTGGCCCGGCTGGGCAGCGACTTCCTGGAGGGCCTCCTCCGGTAGCCGCGCACGTCGGCGACGCGGGAGGGACCGGCGGTCAGTCGAGGCGGATGTGCCGCAGCCCCACCCCCGCCTGCCGCAGGCGGGTGCGCAGCGCGCCCTCGTCGTTGGGCCGCAGGGTGAGCCCGGCGAGTACGGCGATCCGGTCGGCGGTCCTCGGGACGGTCGTGCGGTCCGTCCACAGGTGCTCGGCGAACTCCGGTTCACGCAGCCGCTCCAGGCAGTGGTCGAGCTGCTCCACGGCCCAGCTCTCCCGGCGCGGACCGGGGTTCTTCCCGGTGGCGTACGCCAGGAGGCGCCCGAGGCCCCGCTCGCGCAGCCGTCGCAGCACGGTCTCGCGCTCGGCGAGGAGCGTGAAGTGGCGGACGTCGTGACCGAGTTCGCGCAGCCGGCCGACGGTCTCGGCGAAGTACGCCGGGTCGGTGACCGTCATGGGCGCGATGACCACCCCGTCGTGCCGGGTCAGGGCCAGGTCGAGGACCTCCACGACACCTTGCCGCCAGGACACCAGGTCCTGGAAGTCCTCGATCAGCGGCTTCCGGCCGCCGGCCCCGCGCAGTTCGGGCGGCAGCATCCGCCGCAGTCCGAAGCCGGCGTGCTCAGGGTCGCAGACGACGCTGCCGGGCAGCCGGCGCCGTATCTCGTACGCAGTCTGTGTCTTGCCGCCCCCGAAGGGGCCGTTGATCCACAGGAGCATGCGCGGCACCCTACCGACGCGGCGCCCGCCCCGGGGTGCCCTCAGCCGTGTCCGCCGCCGGCCCGCACCAGCCCCGTCTCATAGGCCAGGACCACCACCTGCACCCGGTCGCGCAGGCCGAGCTTGGTCAGGATGCGGCCGACGTGCGTCTTCACGGTCGCCTCGGACAGCACGAGCCGGGCCGCGATCTCCCCGTTGGACAGGCCCTGCGCCACCAGCACCATGACCTCGCGCTCGCGCTCGGTGAGCCGCTGGAGCTCCGCGTGCCGGGGCTCCTGGCCGGTGGCCGGCAGCATCGGCGCGAACCGGTCGAGGAGCCGGCGCGTGGTCGACGGCGCCACCACCGCGTCACCGCTGTGCACGGAACGGATCGCCGCGAGCAGCTCACCGGGCGGCACGTCCTTCAGCATGAAGCCGGAGGCGCCCGCCTTCAGCGCCGAGAAGGCGTACTCGTCCAGGTCGAAGGTGGTCAGGATCAGCACCTTCGGCGCGTCCGGGTCCACGCAGATCCGGCTGGTGGTCTCCACCCCGTCGAGCTTGGGCATGCGGACGTCCATCAGGACGACGTCCACGGCCGTCGAGCGCAGCACCTGAAGGGCCTCGACGCCGTCGCCCGCCTCCGCGACGACCTCCATGTCCGGCTGGGCCGCGAGCACCATCCCGAACCCGGTGCGCAGCAGCACCTGGTCGTCGACGAGCATCACGCGGATCGTCATCGGGGCCTCTTCCGTTCTTCTGCTGGGGGACACGGCTCTTCTGCCGGGGGACATGGCCGGTGGATCCGGCCGGGGACGCGGGGGCCGTGACAGGTGTCAACGGCGGACGTGCGTAAGGGCGCGGACATCAGTGTGCGGGCTTCAGCGGCAGCAGCGCACTGATGCGGAAGCCGCCGCCGGGCCGCGGCCCCGCGTCCAGGGTGCCACCGACCATGCCGATGCGTTCCCGCATGCCGATCAGTCCGTGGCCCTGGCCGTCGAAGCCGCCCTCCTCGTACAGCTCGTGGGGGGCGCCCTTGCCGTCGTCCTCGATGAGCAGGCCGAGCCCGTCGTCGAAGTAGACGAGGCGCACGCTCGCGCCCGCGTTGGGCCCGCCGTGCTTGCGGGTGTTGGTGAGCGCCTCCTGCACGATCCGGTACGCGGTCAGCTCGACGCCGCTGGGCAGTTGGCGCGGGGTGCCCTCCACCTTGAAGTCGACGGGCAGCCCGGAGGTGCGGCACTGCTCGACCAGGTCCTCGATCTGCTGGACGTCGGGCTGCGGGACGTACTCACCGGCCTCCTGGTGCTCGCCGGTGCGCAGCACGCCGAGCAGGCGGCGCATCTCGGCGAGGGCCTGCCGGCCGGTGGAGGAGATGGTCTCCAGGGCCTTCTTCGCCTGGTCGGGGGCCGCGTCCAGGACGTAGGCGGCGCCGTCGGCCTGCACGACCATCACCGAGACGTTGTGCGCGACGACGTCGTGCAGCTCCCGGGCGATCCGGGCGCGCTCGGCGGCGACCGCGACCTTGGCCTGTGCCTCGCGCTCCTTCTCCAGCCGGGCGTTGCGCTCCTCCAGCTGTGCGAAGTAGGCGCGGCGGGTGCGGATGGAGTCGCCGAGCACCCAGGCGAGGGCGAACGGCACCGCCTGGAAGACCGTTATGGCGATGTTGCCCGCTATGCCGGTGTTCTCGGTGGGCCAGCGCAGCTGTGCGAGGGGCGCGGCGCACAGGCCCATGGTGAGTGCGGCCCGGGACGCCCAGCGGGCGCCGGTCGCGGCGACCGTGTAGGCGATCACCAGCAGGGCGAAGTCGGCGGGCATCGTGGAGACGTCCAGCGCGAGCTGGCCCACCCCCAGCGCGGCGGCCAGCAGCAGCATCTTCTCCGGCATGCGCCGGCGCAGCGCGATCACCAGGCACAGCAGCACCGCGAACGGGACGATCAGCGCGGTGACGTCCGTCCCCCGGGCATCCCCCCGCGGGGCCATGGACATCACGGAGATCCCGAGCAGGACAAGGGCCCAGAAACAGTCGACCCCGGTCGGGTGTCTGCGGAGGAAATCGTAGAGGCGCTGCACGTAACCCAGCGTAGGGAAGCCGGATAGGTGCAGGGGTCAACCGGAGGGCCGATCCGGGCCTGGTGCGCATACTCCGCAAGGTGGAGGCTCCGTTCGCCTGTACGCCTAGCCTGGGCCCGTGACGGCGAGGACAGCAGGGGCGGCAGAGGCCCACGGGGCGGACGAGGACTGGCGTGGCTGGCGGGAGGCCACGGCGGACGCCCTGTACGGACCGGCGGGGTTCTACCGCGGGCCCGAGGGTCCCGCCGGGCACTTCCGCACCTCCGTGCACGCGTCGCCGCTGTTCGCGGGCGCCGTGGCGCGGCTGCTGTGCCGGGTCGACGAGGCGCTGGGCCGGCCGGCGTCGCTCGCCTTCGTGGACATGGCCGCGGGGCGGGGCGAGCTGGTCACGGGCGTGCTGGCCGCGCTGCCGGCGGACGTGGCCGCCCGCACGCGCGTGTACGCCGTCGAGGTCGCCGGCCGCCCCGGCGGACTCGACCCCCGGATCGAGTGGCTGGCCGAGCCGCCGCGCGGGGTGACGGGGCTGCTGTTCGCCAACGAGTGGCTGGACAACGTCCCGGTGGACGTGGCCGAGGTGGACGCCGAAGGCGTGGCACGGCGGGTGCTCGTGCGGGGCGACGGGACGGAGCGGCTCGGGGAGCCGGTGGGCGGGGCGGACGCGGAGTGGCTGGCCCGCTGGTGGCCGCTGCCGGGCGAGGTGGGGCTGCGGGCCGAGATCGGACTCCCCCGGGACACGGCATGGGCGTCCGCCGTCGCCACCCTGGACCGGGGCCTGGCCGTGGCCGCGGACTACGCCCACACCCGGGTGACCCGCCCGCCCTACGGCACCCTCACCGGCTTCCGCGAGGGCCGCGAGACACCCCCGCTCCCGGACGGCACATGCGACATCACGGCCCACGTGGCCCTGGACGCGTGCGCGTCGGCGGGGCGCCTCGCCGGCGGGGCGGGAGGCGACACGGGCC
>NZ_WWHX01000731.1 GCF_009862125.1 Streptomyces sp. SID5910 | reverse complement strand
TGGCGCCGACGCTGCCGCCGATCTGCCGGAAGTAGTTGTTGGCGCTGGTGGCGGTGCCGAGGTCGGCGGGGCGCACGCTGTTCTGCACGGCGAGGACGAGGACCGGCATCACCATGCCGATGCCGGCGCCGAGGACGGCCATCCAGACGCTGTAGTGCAGCCGGGGCGTGTCGACGTCGAGGCGGGAGAGCAGCCACATGCCGAGCACGGACAGGACGCCGCCGAGGACCGGGTAGACCCGGTAGCGGCCGGTGCGGCTGATGAGCTGTCCGGACACGATCGAGGCGCCGACGATGCCGCCCATCATGGGCAGCATCAGCAGGCCGGACTCGGTGGCGGTGGCGCCGTCGACCATCTGGAGGAAGGTCGGCAGATAGCTGGCGGCGCCGAACAGGGCGACGCCGACGACGAGGCCGACCAGCGCGGTGACGTTGAAGACGGAGTCCCGGAACAGCCTGAGCGGGATCAGCGGTTCGGGCGCGAAGCGCTCGGCGACCAGGAAGAGCACGGTGGCCGCGACCGCCCCGCCGGCCAGGCCGAGGATGACCTCCGAGTCCCAGGCGTACTCGGTGCCGCCCCAGCTGGTGAGCAGCACCAGGCAGGTGGAGGCGGCGGCGAGCAGCAGGGCGCCGAGGAAGTCCAGGCGGGGCTTGACGCGCGGCCGGGGCAGCTTCAGGACGACGGCGACGACGGCCATGGTGAGCAGGCCGAAGGGCACGTTGATGTAGAAGCACCAGCGCCAGGAGAGATGGTCGGTGAAGTAGCCGCCCAGCAGGGGCCCGGCGACCGAGGCGAGTCCGAAGGCGGCGCCGATCAGCCCCATGAACCGGCCGCGTTCCCTGGGCGGCACGATGTCGGCGATGATCGCCTGCACACCGATCATCAGGCCGCCGGCGCCGACGCCCTGCACGGCGCGGAAGGCGATCAGCTGGTCCATGGTCTGCGCGCGCCCGGCGAGCGCCGAGCCGACGACGAAGATCAGGATGGCGAACTGGAAGACGCCCTTGCGGCCGAAGAGGTCGCCGAGCTTGCCGTAGATCGGCAGCCCGATGGTGGAGGTCAGCAGGTAGGCGGTGATCGCCCAGGACATCTTGTCCAGGCCGTGCAGCTCGCCGACGATCTTCGGCAGCGCGGTGGCGACGATCATCTGCTCCAGCGCGGCGAGCAGCAGCGCCAGCATCAGTCCGACGAAGACCAGCCGCACCCGGCGGGGGCTGAGTCCGTCGTCCCGCTCCGGCTCGGGAGCGGGGGCCTCGGGCGCCTCCAGGGGTGGCGCGGTGACCGGTTCGTCCTGCACCAGAGTGATCCCGCCCACGTACCGCTCCCCTCGTCGCACCTGCTCACTTTTGCCGCCAGAGGCGACAACTACGAGCAAGTGCGACAAGTTACGGCGTAGGGCGCGATCAGCCGAGGATCACTCGAACCGGTGAGACCGCCAACACCCCCATTCGAAGGGCCTGTTGGCTACTTCTCCACCTCGGCGGCGAGCTTGGCGAGCATCGCGTCGTAGATCCGGCCGAGCCCCTTGGGCGCGAAGGTCTTCTCGAAGAAGCCGCCGATGCCGCCGGCGCCCTTCCAGGTGCTGGTGACCACGACGCGGGACTTGCCCTCACCGGCCGGGGTGACGCACCAGGTGGTGACCATGGAGGAGTTGCGGTCCTTCTCGACGAGCTCGCCCTCGGTCGGCTCGCTGACCTCCAGCAGGCAGTCGCGGATGCGCTTGCTGGTGGCCTGGAGCTTCCAGTGGACGAGGGTGCCCTCGCCGTCGCCGCCCTCGCGGACCTCGTACTCGCTGAAGTGCTCGGGGAGCAGCTTCTCGCGGGTGCCGCTGTAGTCGGCGAGGGTGTCGAACACCGTCTCCGCGTCCGCGGCGACGATCCGCTCCGTCGTGGCCTCGACCTGCGCCATCGGGTTCCTCCAGGGCTGGTTCTCGGGGTCGGGGCAAGCCAACCACCCCGCCGCCCGGCCACCAAATCCGGGGGCGTGAAACCGCCGCGCGCGACTCATCCGCACGATCAAGGGAACAGATGTTCTATTCTCTGGGCAGTGCTACCGAGGAGGCGTCATGCGCTGGGAGAACCTCACGGACTCCGACCACGCCCGGGCCGCCGATCCCGCGCTGTTCAGCGCGGACGCGGTCACCACCCGCACCATCGACACACCCGAGTTCCGCGGGATCACCTTCCACGAGGTGCGGGCCCGCTCGATCCTCAACCGGGTGCCGGGCGCCTCGCGGATGCCGTTCGAATGGACGGTGAACCCGTACCGGGGCTGCTCGCACGCGTGCGTGTACTGCTTCGCGCGCAAGACGCACAGCTATCTGGACCTCGACACGGGCCTCGGCTTCGACTCGCAGATCGTCGTCAAGGTGAACGCCCCCGAGCTGCTGCGCCGCCAGCTCGCCTCCCGCCGCTGGCAGGGCGAGCACGTGGCGATGGGCACCAACGTCGACTGCTACCAGCGCGCGGAGGGCCGCTACCGGCTGATGCCGGGCATCATCGAGGCCCTCACGGAACGCGCGAACCCGTTCTCGATCCTCACCAAGGGCACGCTGATCCTGCGCGACCTGGACCTGCTGACCCGGGCGGCGCGGGTGACGGACGTCGGCATCTCCGTCTCGGTCGGCTTCACCGACGCGGACCTGTGGCGCACGGTGGAGCCGGGCACCCCCGCGCCGGAACGCCGGCTGGACGTCGTGCGGACCCTGACCGAGCACGGCATCGGCTGCGGGGTGCTGATGGCGCCGGTCATCCCCTTCCTCGGCGACGAACCGGCGCAGCTGCGCGCCACGGTCCGCGCCATCGCCGCGTCCGGCGCCACCTCGGTGACACCCCTGGTCCTGCATCTGC
This sequence comes from Streptomyces sp. SID5910, assembly GCF_009862125.1. Classification (GTDB taxonomy): domain Bacteria; phylum Actinomycetota; class Actinomycetes; order Streptomycetales; family Streptomycetaceae; genus Streptomyces. Next base: position 2,530 of record NZ_WWHX01000731.1, on the reverse strand, counting down.
GCCCGGGTGCCCGCGAGTGGTTCATGACGTGGCTGGGACAGCACCACCCCCACCTGGTGCGCCGCTACGAACGCCTGTACGCGGACGGCGCCTACGCCCCGAAGTGGTACCAGCGCCGCATCACCGGCCAGGTGCACGCCCTGGCCCAGGAGTACGGCATCGGCCCGACGCGTCCGGGCATGCCGCGGCGGCTCGCGGAGCCGGAGCCGGCCGGCCCGGTGACGGACGACCCGGTGCAGCTGTCCCTCATGTGAGGCCGGCCTACGCCTCTTCCCGGCGGCGCACCATCTCCGCGATCCACGTGGGGGCGAACGGGGACGTGCAGCCCGGGGACGTGGGGTGGTCCTTGAGGACCTCCAGGCGTTCGCCGATGCCGATCGCGCGGGTGCGGTACTCGGCGTGGTCGATGCCGATGCGGGCCAGGCAGGTGTTCATCGCCCACTGGAGGCGGTCCGGGGCGTCTTTCATCTCCGCCTCGATCGTGTCGAGCAGGCCCGCGAGGTCGAGGCCGTCGGGCTTCTTCGCCACGCGTTCGGCGGTCAGGGCCCAGCCCGCGCTCGCGACCACCGGGTCCGGGTCGGCGGACCAGGCCACGCGCAGCTCCTCGGCGTGCGGGCTCTTCTTCACGACGTAGTTCACGAGCCAGTCGTGCACCTTGGGTGAGCGCGCCTCGCGCAGCATGGTGTCCAGCTCGTCCCGTCCGAACGCCTTCGGGCGGCAGATCAGCAGCGCCAGCAGTCTCGCCGCCGTGTCGCCCGTCTCCCACAGGCGGCACGCGAGGTCCTGCTGCGTCTTCAGCCGCTTGGCGAGCGCGCGCAGCCTGCCGAGGTTCACGCCGTGGTCGTCGCCGTGCCTCTCGTTGACCGCGCGTACCTTCGGGTCCTCCAGCGCGGCCAGCTCGGCCAGCACCTCGGCCACCGTCACCTCGGCCATCGCGCCCTCCTGTTCCTCACCTGCGGGAAGCAGCCTAACGACCGGCCCGGCCCGCTGCCCGGACCTCGCTCACGGGCGGGCATCCGAGCGCATCCGGCGGCCCAATCGGGTCACGTACGGACAGAACGCGTTCCTCCGGGGGCGCTTCCCGGGACGATGCGGCGAGGACCGTGCGTCACGCGGACCGCGGCCTCTCCGTCCTGGGAGCCTCCATGAGACAACGCGCAGCCGTGCTGTGCGGCGCCGCCGTCATCGCGGCCGGTGCCGTCACGGCCGTTCCCGCCGAGGCCGGCGCCCGGGGGCCCGCGGACACCCCGCGCGCCGCCGGGATCGACTGGAAGAAGTGCGGCACGGACGACTACCCGACGCTCCAGTGCGCGTCGCTCTTGGTGCCGCTCGACCACGCCCGCCCGGACGGCAAGCGGATCACCCTGGCCCTGTCCCGCGTTCCGCACACGGCGACGACGTACCAGGGGCCGTTGCTGGTCAACCCGGGCGGGCCCGGCGGCAGCGGTCTCACGCTCGCCGGGTTCGTGGCGTCGTCGCTGCCGAAAAAGGTGGCCGCCCAGTACGACGTCATCGGCTTCGACCCGAGGGGCGTCGGCAAGAGCGAGCCCGCCCTGGACTGCCGGCCGGGCCACTTCGCCCCGGTGCGCCCTGACACCGTGCCCACCACGCCGGCCGTCGAGCAGGCCAACCTCACGCGCGCCAAGTCCTTCGCCGAGGCCTGCGGCACGAAGTACGCGGACGTCCTGCCCCACATCGACACCGTCAGCGCCGTACGGGACCTGGACCTGATCCGGGAGGCGCTGGGCGCGGAGAAGGTCAACTACTTCGGCTACTCCTACGGCACCTACCTGGGCGCCGTCTACGCCAAGCTGTTCCCTGAGCGGGTGCGGCGCCTGATCCTGGACTCGGTCGTCGACCCGACCGACGTCTGGTACCGGGCCAACCTCAACCAGGACCTCGCCTTCAACGACCGCCACCGCGCCTTCATGGCCTGGATCGCCACGTACGACTCGACGTACAAGCTCGGCACCGACCCGGAGCGGATCGAGGCCGCGTGGTACGGGATGCGGACGGCGCTCGCGAAGAACCCGGCCGGCGGCAAGGTGGGCGCGGCGGAGCTGGAGGACACCTTCCTGCCGGGCGGCTACTACAACGGCTACTGGCCCTACCTGGCGGAGGCGTTCGCCGCGTACGTCAACGACCGGAACGCCGGCCCGCTCGTGGAGGCGTACGAGAACTTCGGCGCCCTGGACGCCTCCGGCGACAACGGCTACAGCGTCTACACCTCGGTGCAGTGCCGCGACGCCGACTGGCCTCGCGACTGGGACGAGTGGCGCGAGGACAACTGGGACGTGTACGAGAAGGCGCCCTTCATGACCTGGAACAACGCCTGGTACAACGCGCCGTGCGCCTTCTGGCCGGCGGCCTCGCGGCAGGCGGTGAGCGTCGCCAACCAGCAGTTGCCGCCCGCGCTGCTGTTCCAGGCGACGGGTGACGCGGCCACCCCGTACGAGGGCGGCGTCACCGTGCACCGGCTGCTGCGCGACTCCGCCCTGGTCGTCGAGGAGGGCGGCGGCAACCACGGCAA
>NZ_WWHX01000730.1 GCF_009862125.1 Streptomyces sp. SID5910 | reverse complement strand
GGGAGGACGGTCTACGCGGCCGATGCCCGGCTGACGGACGAGCAGCGCAGGCTGATCTCGCGGGTGCTGAAGGAGGGCGCGTAACGGGCTTGGCGCGCAGGAGCGTTGACTTCCGTTACCGAGGGTACGGATGATCCGCGCATGGCGACTGACGCGATGCCGCGGTTCCCGGACGGCTTCCTGTGGGGCGTGTCCACGTCCGCGCACCAGATCGAGGGTGCGGCCGATCTGCGGGAGCCGTCCGTGTGGGACGCCTTCACGGCCGAGCCCGGGCGGGTCGGGGACGGCTCGACGGCGGCGGTGGCCTGCGACCACTACCACCGCTACCGCGAGGACGTGGCGCTGCTCGCCGGTCTGGGCGTGGACGCGTACCGGTTCTCGGTGTCCTGGCCCCGGGTGAACTCCCCCGGCGGCCTGGACTTCTACGACCGCCTGGTCGACGAGCTGTGCGCGGCGGGCGTGCGCCCGGTGCCGACCCTCTTCCACTGGGACCTCCCGGCGGGCCTGGACTGGCGGGAACGGGACACGGCGTCCCGGTTCGCGCGGTACGTGTCGGTCGTCGCGGAGCGGCTGGGCGACCGGGTCGGCACGTGGATCACGCTCAACGAGCCCGCCGAGCACACCCTGCTGGGCCACGCCCTCGGCGTCCACGCGCCCGGCCGGAAGCTGCTGTTCGACGCGCTGCCGGTGGCCCACCACCAGCTCCTCGCGCACGGTCTGGCGGTCCGTGCGCTGCGCGCGGCCGGCGCCCGGGACATCGGGATCGCCAACTCGCACGGCCCGGTGTGGCCCGCGTCCAACGAGCCGGCGGACCGGGAGGCGGCGGACTTCTACGACGTCCTGCTGAACCGCCTGTTCGCCGACCCGCTGCTGCTGGGCCGCTACCCGGAGGGCGTCGGCGAGCTGATGCCGGGCGGCGACGCCGACCTCGCGGTGATCGCCGAGCCGCTGGACTGGTACGGCGTGAACTACTACGCGCCGGCCCGGGTGGGCGCCCCGCGGGACACCGAGAGCGGCACGGGCGGGGTGCGGATCCCGGCCGGGCTGCCCTTCTCGCTGCGGGAGATCGAGGGCCGGCCCCTGACGGACTTCGGCTGGCCCGTGGTGCCCGAGGGCCTGACCGAGCTGCTCACCGGCATGGCCGACCGCTACGGCGACCGGCTGCCGCCCGTCATGATCACCGAGAACGGCTGCTCCTACGAGGGCCTCGACGACCAGGAGCGCATCGCCTTCCTCGACGCCCACGTCCGCGCCCTGCACCGGGCGCTGGAGGCCGGCGTGGACGTGCGCGGCTACTTCGTGTGGTCGCTGCTGGACAACTTCGAGTGGGCCGAGGGCTACGCGCGCCGGTTCGGGCTGGTGCACGTCGACTTCGCGACGCAGGCGCGCACGCCCAAGGCGTCCTACCGCTGGCTGAGGGACCTGCTCCGCGCCCAGCGGTGAGCGCGGTCCCCGGCATACCCCGGGGGCGGTGGGATAAAAGACCTGGGTGCTGTCGGCGGGGAGTCGTACGCTGGAGACAGCAGACACACCCGTCACGCGGCGCACGCCGCAGAGGAGGACGAGCAGGCCTCGAGCGCCGGCCCATGACTCAGACACCCTCAGCTCACACGCCCGCGCAGGGGCAGGCGAGAGCACAGTTCACCGTCCCCGCCCAGCACCCCATGGTGACCGTACTGGGATCCGGAGACGCCCTCCTGCGCGTGATCGAGACGGCCTTCCCGGCGGCCGACATCCACGTCCGGGGAAACGAGATCAGCGCGGTCGGCGACGCCCATGAGGTCGCCCTGATCCAGCGCGTGTTCGACGAGATGATGCTGGTGCTGCGCACGGGGCAGCCGATGACGGAGGACGCAGTGGAACGCTCGATCGCCATGCTGAAGGCGAGCGAGAACGGGGAGAGCGACGGCCAGGAGACCCCGGCCGAGGTGCTCACGCAGAACATCCTGTCCTCGCGCGGCCGCACGATCCGCCCCAAGACGCTGAACCAGAAGCGGTACGTCGACGCGATCGACAAGCACACCATCGTCTTCGGCATCGGCCCGGCGGGCACCGGAAAGACCTACCTGGCGATGGCCAAGGCGGTGCAGGCCCTCCAGTCCAAGCAGGTCAACCGCATCATCCTGACCCGCCCGGCGGTCGAGGCCGGCGAGCGCCTCGGCTTCCTGCCGGGCACGCTCTACGAGAAGATCGACCCGTATCTGCGCCCGCTGTACGACGCGCTGCACGACATGCTCGACCCCGACTCGATCCCGCGGCTGATGGCGGCGGGCACGATCGAGGTCGCGCCGCTGGCGTACATGCGCGGCCGCACCCTCAACGACGCCTTCATCATCCTGGACGAGGCCCAGAACACGAGCCCCGAGCAGATGAAGATGTTCCTGACCCGGCTCGGCTTCGACTCGAAGATCGTCATCACCGGTGACGTGACGCAGGTCGACCTGCCCGGCGGGACCAAGTCGGGTCTGCGGCAGGTGCAGGAGATCCTGGAGGGCGTCGAGGACGTCCACTTCTCCCGGCTGACGTCCCACGACGTCGTCCGGCACAAGCTGGTGGGCCGTATCGTCGACGCGTACGAGCAGTACGACAGCAGGAACGGCACCGAGAACGGCGGTCACAACGGCGGCCGCACGCCCAGGCACGGTGCCAAGGCCAAGGGGAAGTAGACCAGCACGACCATGTCGATCGACGTCAACAACGAGTCCGGAACCGAGGTCGACGAGCAGGCGATCCTCGACATCGCCCGCTACGCGCTCGCGCGGATGCGCATCCACCCGCTCTCCGAGCTCTCGGTGATCGTCGTGGACGCCGACGCCATGGAGCAGCTTCACATCCAGTGGATGGACCTGCCGGGTCCGACGGACGTCATGTCCTTCCCGATGGACGAGCTGCGTCCGCCGTCGAAGGACGACGACGAGCCGCCGCAGGGCCTGCTCGGCGACATCGTGCTCTGCCCCGAGGTCGCCGAGAAGCAGGGCAAGGAGGCGCCGACGGAGCACACCATGGACGAGGAGCTCCAGCTCCTCACCGTCCACGGTGTGCTGCACCTCCTCGGGTACGACCACGAGGAGCCCGACGAGAAGGCCGAGATGTTCGGTCTCCAGGCCGCCATCGTGGACGGCTGGCGTGCGGAGAAGGGCATGACCGGCCCGTCCCCGGCCCCGACCGTCTCATGAGCCTCCCGCTCATCGCCGGCGCGGTCGCCCTGGTCGTGGTGGCCTGGCTCGCCGCGTGCGCGGAGGCGGGGCTCGCCCGGGTCTCCAGCTTCCGCGCCGAGGAGGCGGTACGGTCCGGGCGGCGCGGCAGCGCGAAGCTCGCCAAGATCGCCGCCGACCCGACGCGCTATCTCAACGTGGCGCTGCTGGTGCGCGTCGCCTGCGAGATGGCCGCCGCCGCGCTGGTCACGTACGCCTGCCTGAAGCAGTTCGACGGCACCGGCGAGGCGCTGGTGATCGCCATCGCGGTGATGGTGCTGCTCTCCTATGTCGCCGTCGGGGTCTCCCCGCGCACCATCGGGCGCCAGCACCCGCTGAACACGGCGACCGCGGCGGCGTACGTGCTCCTGCCGCTGGCCCGGATCATGGGACCGATCCCGTCGCTGCTGATCCTCCTCGGCAACGCGCTCACCCCCGGCAAGGGCTTCCGCCGGGGCCCCTTCGCCTCGGAGGCGGAGCTGCGGGCGCTGGTGGACTACGCGGAGAAGGAGTCGCTGATCGAGGCCGAGGAGCGCCGCATGGTGCACTCGGTGTTCGAGCTGGGCGACACACTGGTGCGGGAAGTCATGGTGCCGCGCACCGACCTCGTCGTCATCGAGCGGTACAAGACCATCCGCCAGGCCCTCACCCTCGCCCTGCGCTCCGGTTTCTCCCGGATACCGGTGACCGGGGACAGCGAGGACGACATCGTCGGGATCGTGTACCTGAAGGACCTGGTGCGCAAGACGCACATCAGCCGGGACGCGGAGAGCGACCTGGTGTCCACGGCGATGCGCCCGGCGTTCTTCGTGCCCGACACCAAGAACGCCGGTGACCTGCTGCGCGAGATGCAGAAGGAGCACAACCACGTCGCCGTCGTCATCGACGAGTACGGCGGCACGGCCGGCATCGTCACCATCGAGGACGTCCTGGAGGAGATCGTCGGCGAGATCACCGACGAGTACGACCGTGAGCTGCCGCCCGTGGAGGAGCTGGGCGAGGACCGCTTCCGGGTCACCTCGCGCCTGGACATCGGGGACCTCGGCGAGCTGTACGGGCTGGAGGAGTTCGACGACGAGGACGTGGAGACCGTCGGCGGCCTGCTGGCGAAGGCGCTCGGCCGGGTGCCGATCGCCGGGGCCACGTCGATCGTCGAGCTGCCCGACGGCCGCGAGCTGCGGCTGACGGCGGAGGCCGCCGCGGGCCGCCGCAACAAGATCGTGACGGTGCTGGTGGAGCCGGTCGCCCCGGCGAGGTCCGGTGCGACGGAGGCCGCGGAATGACACCCCAGGAGCTGCGCGCGCTGTGCCTGTCCTTCAACGCGGCCGTGGAGGACTTCCCCTTCAATCCGGAGACCTCGGTCTTCAAGGTGCTGGGCAAGATGTTCGCGCTGACCTCGCTGGACGCGCGCCCGCTCACGGTCAACCTCAAGTGCGACCCGGACGACGCGATCCGGCTGCGGGCCGAGCACGAGGGCCTGGTCGTGCCCGGCTGGCACATGAACAAGCGGCACTGGAACACGGTGACCGCCGACGGCGGGCTCCCGGACCGCGTCGTCCGGGAGCTGGTCGAGGACTCGTACGACCTGGTCGTCGCCGGTCTACCGCGCGCCGACCGGCTCCGCCTCGACCGTCCCTGAGCGGCGGGTCCGCAGCCCGGCCGCGATCAGGGCGGCCGCCGCGAGCACGATCACCGCGTCCAGGACCAGCACCGTGTGCACGCCGGAGCGCAGGTCCGCGGAGGTGGTGGCCAGCACGCCGAGCAGCGGGATGCCGACGGTGAGGCCGACCTGCTGCGTGGAGGTGACCAGGCCGGTCGCCAGGCCCTGCTCCTCGTCGGGGACGCCGGAGGTGACGGTCAGGCCGTAGGAGATGATCGCGCCCAGGTGGCACATGCTGGCCAGCGAGACGGCGGCCGTGGCCAGGAACACCGACCAGCCGCCCTCCCCCAGCCCCAGCAGGGCCAGCCCGAGGGTGCCCTGCCCGGCGAGCGCGCCGACCAGGGTGCGGCGGGCGCCGAAGCGGCCGATGACGCGGGGCGCGTACGTCCCGGCGACCACGGACAGCACGCCCTGCACGCCGAAGACCAGGCCGGTCTGGAAGGCGGAGAGGTGCAGGACCTCCTGGAGGTACAGGGTGAGTACGAAGATCACCGTGGACATCATCGAGAAGGTCACCAGCCCGCCCAGGTTGCCCCAGGCCACCGTGCGGCGGCGCAGCATCGGCAGGGAGACCAGCGGGGCGGCGGAGCGGGACTCGATCGCCACGAAGGCGGCCAGGAGCAGCAGGCCCGCGACGAGGGTGACGAGGACGTCGGCGCGGCCGAAGCCGTGTTCGGCGGCCGTCGTCAGGGCGTAGATCAGGGCGAGCAGGCCGCCGGTGACGGTGACCGCGCCGGGCACGTCCAGGCGGGGGCGGTCGGGGGTGCGGGACTCGGGCAGCAGGCGGGGCGCGAGGGGCAGCACGAGCAGGGCGAACAGCGCCAGCAGGCCCATCGTGGAGCGCCAGCCCAGCGCGTCGGTGAGGACGCCGCCGGCCACCATGCCGACGGTGAACCCGAGCGAGAGCAGCGTCCCGGAGATGCCGAGGGCGCGGTCGCGGGCCGGGCCCTCCGGGAAGGTCGTCGTCAGCAGCGACATGCCGGTCGGCACGATGGCCGCCGCTCCGAGGCCCTGGAGGGCGCGTCCGGCGAGGAAGGAGGCCGGGTCCCAGGCGAAGGTCGCCAGCAGCGAGGCGGCGCCGAAGAGCGCGAGGCCGGCGAGGAACAGCCGGCGGCGGCCGTAGAGGTCGCCGGTGCGGCCGAAGAGCAGCAGGAAGCCGCCGGACGGCAGCGCGAACGCCGTGACCGCCCACTGGAGGGCGGACTGGTCCATGCCGAGGTCCGCGCCGAGGACGGGCAGCGCGACGTTGAGGACGGAGAAGTCGAGCGCGACCATGAACTGGGCGGCGCAGAGCACGAACAGGACGAGCCGGTCGCGGGCCGAGAGCCGGGGAGCGGCCGGCGTGCCGGCGGGTGCCGGCGGGGTGGAGGTGGAGGTGTCGATCGCCATGGACAAGAGCCTGCGGGCGCCGGAATGATCGTGGGGAGCGGGCAGTTGTCCTGGTGGTGGCACCACCAGCCGGGAATCAGGGGGGAATCGGCACGTGACGGACACCGGACTCAAGACCCATCGGCGGCGTGAGCTGCGGGAGTTCCTGATGAGCCGCCGCGCTCGCGTGACGCCGGCCGAGGCGGGGCTGCCGGGCGGCGGCGGGCGGCGCCGCACGCCGGGGCTGCGCCGTGAGGAGGTCGCCGTGCTCGCCGGGGTGGGCGCCTCCTGGTACCAGTGGCTGGAGCAGGGCAGGGACATCTCCGTCTCCCCGCAGGTGCTGGACGCGGTCGGCCGGGTGCTGCGGCTGAGCGACGTGGAGCGACGGCACCTGTATCTGCTGGCCGGGCTGAATCCGCCCGCGCCCGAGCTGGAGGCCGTCAAGCACGACATGTGCGAGGGGCTGCGGCGGCTGATCGACACGTGGATGCCGTATCCGGCGCACATCATGGACCGGTACTACAACTGCGTGATGTACAACGACGCGGCGGCGCTCGCGCTGGGCATGCGGCCGGAGATCACCCAGAACTGCCTGATCGACTTCTTCACCGACCCGCTGTACCGGACCCGTTCGCGCAGCTGGGAGCGGAACGCCCGCACGGTGGTCGCCCAGTTCCGCGCGGCGTGCTCGGCCGACCCCGACGACGAGGGCTTCCAGGCGGTGCTGGCGCAGGCACGGGAGGAGAGCGCCGACTTCGTCCGGCTGTGGGAGGAGCGGGACATCGAGGACGCCGGGCAGATCCGCAAGGAGCTGGAGCATCCGCTTGTCGGGCTGCTGTGCGTGGAGTCGACGGCGCTGAAGGTGCCCGCGCGGCCCGATCTGACGATCGTGCTGCACACGCCGCTGGAGGAGGCGAACACCGCCGCGAAGCTGGAGTGGCTGGCCTCGCCGCAGGGCCGGCGCGGGGCGATGTACCCGGTGGCGGGATGACCGGCGCGGTGCCTCCGTATGCTCTGACCATGACCGACACCACCGACCTCGACCCCGAGGACCGCAAGATCGTCACCCTGGCCCGCTCGGCCCGCGCCCGCAACGGCGTGCCCGAGGGCGCCGCCGTACGCGACGAGACCGGCCGTACGTACGTCGCCGGGACCGTCGCCCTGGACTCCCTGAGGCTCAGCGCCCTGCGCACGGCGGTGGCGATGGCGGTGGCGTCCGGCGCGAAGTCGCTGGAGGCGGCGGCGGTGGTGACCGAGGCGGACTCGGCGTCGGCCGAGGACCTGGCGGCGGTCCGCGACCTGGGCGGTGCGGGGACGCCGGTGCTGGTCGCGGGTCCGGACGGGACGGTGCGGCAGACGGTGAGCGCGGGCTGAGGCCGTCGCGCGCACGAAAGCGGCCGGCCGCGAGCGTGCCGCTCGCGGCCGGCCGGACGAGCTGACGCCTCCGCCCCTTCTGCGGTCAGGACGGGTTCTCCCGGACCAGGGGGGCGATCATCTTGTGCAGCTTCGTGTCGTCGATCCCGCCGAAGACCCTGGACGCTATCTTTCCGTCCCGGTCGAGAACGACGGTGGCCGGAAGCCCCTGGAGATTGACCGTGCCCGCGGGAAATCCCGAGAGAATCACTTTTCCGGCGGGGTCGTAGAAACTCGGGTAGGAGACGCCGTAGTCCTCTTCGAATGCCCTGGGTGCGGTCCTGCCGCCGTCGCGGGTATTGATGCCGACGAACCGGACGCCTTTCCCTTTCGTCTCCTCGGCGACCTTGTTGAGGTACGGGGCCTCCGCCCGGCAGGGCGGGCACCAGGAACCCCAGACGTTGACCACCACGACGTCGCCCGCGTAGTCGGCGACGTCTAGGGGCTCGCCCCGCAGCGACTCGCCCTTCATCGGTCCGGCGGCCCGCCGTTCGCCCCTGGCGACCGTCGCGATGCCGTCCGCGCCCGTCACGTACTCCGCGCTGCCCTTCCCCTCGGACGCGCCGCCGCCGCAGGCGGACAGGGAGAACGAGCTGAGCGTGACCACGGCGGTCACGGCGACTGCGCGGGCGACGGGCCTGAGGATCATCCGCCGAGTCTCCCACGGCACCCGCGGTCGTGGGCGGTGCGGCGGGGCTCCGGGGATCAGGGACAATGGGCGCCATGAGCGTGCGTACCCAGTCATCCGAAAAGCCGGCCGAGGCTGTCCACCGGGCCGGTTTCGCCTGCTTCGTGGGCCGCCCCAACGCGGGCAAGTCCACCCTCACGAACGCTCTGGTCGGGCAGAAGGTGGCGATCACCTCGAACCGCCCGCAGACCACCCGGCACACCGTGCGGGGCATCGTGCACCGCCCGGACGCGCAGCTGATCCTGGTGGACACCCCGGGGCTGCACAAGCCGCGCACACTGCTGGGCGAGCGGCTGAACGACGTGGTGCGCACGACGTGGGCCGAGGTGGACGTCATCGGCTTCTGCCTGCCGGCGAACGAGAAGCTCGGTCCGGGCGACCGCTTCATCGCCAAGGAGCTGGCGGGGATCAAGAAGACCCCGAAGGTCGCGATCGTCACGAAGACGGACCTGGTCGACGGCAAGACGCTCGCCGAGCAGCTCATCGCGATCGACCGGCTCGGCGAGGAGCTGGGCATCACCTGGGCGGAGATCGTCCCGGTGTCGGCGACCGCGAACACGCAGGTGGACCTGCTCGCCGACCTGCTCACCCCGCTGCTGCCCGAGGGCCCCGCGCTCTACCCGGAGGGCGACCTCACGGACGAGCCGGAGCAGGTGATGGTGGCCGAGCTGATCCGCGAGGCCGCGCTGGAGGGCGTGCGCGACGAACTGCCGCACTCCATCGCCGTGGTCGTGGAGGAGATGCTGCCGCGCGAGGACCGCCCGGCCGACAAGCCGCTCCTCGACATCCACGCCAACGTCTTCATCGAGCGCCCCAGCCAGAAGGGCATCATCATCGGCCCCAAGGGCAAGCGCCTGAAGGACGTCGGCATCAAGTCCCGCAAGCAGATCGAGGCACTGCTCGGCACGCCGGTCTTCCTGGACCTGCACGTCAAGGTCGCGAAGGACTGGCAGCGCGACCCGAAGCAGCTGCGCCGGCTCGGCTTCTGAGCAGCCGGGGGGGGACGGGCGGTCCCGGTCGCCAAAGCGGCTGCGCGGCCGGCCGGCCCGCCCACGCACCACCCGCCCGGTACGCCGCCACGCGGCGGTAGCCGCACATCGAGGGTCAGGCCGGGCGGCGGAAGCCGATCGTGGGGACCGCGCGTCGTAGGGGCCAGGGTCTGACCGGTTCGTCCGGGACCAGGTCCGCCAGGAACGCGTAGCGGCGCAGGGCCGTCGGGTCCTGCCCCTCTACCGACTGGACCTTGCGCCACCACGTCGCGATCTCGGACCAGCCCGGCGCCGACAGCGAGCCGCCGAACTCCTGCACGGAGAGCGCGGCGGTCAGGCCCGCGAAGGCCAGGCGGTCGGCCAGCGGCCAGCCTGCCAGCGTGCCGGTGACGAACCCGGCGACGAAGACGTCCCCCGCGCCGGTCGGGTCCAGGGCCTCCACGGCGATGGCCGGGACCTCGGCGCTCTCCCCCGTGCGCCGGTCCACCGCGTAGGCGCCCTCCGCGCCGAGGGTGACCACCGCCAGCGGCACGTGCTCGGTCAGGGCGTGCGCGGCGGCGCGCGGGCAGCCGGCGCCCGTGTAGCGCATCGCCTCCTCCGCGTTCGGCAGGAACGCCTCGCAGTGCGCGAGGTCGGCCAGCCCGGCCAGGTCCCACGCCCCGGTGTCGTCCCAGCCGACGTCGGCGAAGATGCGGGTGCCCCGCGCCGCGGCCTGCGCGATCCACGGGGCGCGGACGCCGGGCGTGAGGGAGGCGACGGCGGCACGCGCGCGGGGCGGGCAGTCCGGCGACGGCTCCTCCGGCGGCGGCTCGTGGCCGTGGGAGACCATCGTGCGCTCCCCCTCGTACGCCATGGAGACCGTGACCGGCGAGTGCCAGCCGGGCACGGTGCGCGAGGGGGTCAGGTCGATGCCCTCGCCCCGGGCGAGCGCGTCCCAGCAGTAGTCGCCGTAGTGGTCGTCGCCGAAGGCCGCCGCCAGCGAGGTGCGCAGGCCGAGACGGGCCAGCGCGGTCGCCATGTTGGCCACGCCGCCCGGACTCGACCCCATCCCGCGGGCCCAGGACTCGGTCCCCCGCACCGGGGCGGAGTCGAGCCCGGTGAAGATGACGTCGAGGAAGACCGTGCCGGTGAGATACACGTCCCACGGCGGGTCCTGCGAGGTGCGCAGGGCGGCCAGCGGGTCGACCTGCGGGTCCCGGTGCGATCCCTCGTCCTGCTGCGGGTGGCGGTGGGTTCTCTCGTCGGCGGACACGGCGGTCATGACGGTCCCGTCGGACGCCGCGGACACGGTGGACGCTGTCACGGTGCGCTCCCTGGCATGGTGCGGATCAGGCCAGTGTGCACCACGCCACCGACAACCCGGCGGCGTTCGCGCCGGGCGCCGTGCCGCCCGGCGGCCTCACCAGCGCGGAACCGAGGGCGTCACCCACCCCGGGTCGGCGGCCCGCATCGCCGCGGCGTCGTCGCGGTCCCGCAGCGCGCCGTCGTCGTCCAGCCAGCGGCGGTGGAGGAACTCCAGCCGGTCGCGGTCGAGTTCGACACCCAGGCCCGGGACGTCGGAGACGGCGACCCGGCCGCCGTCGAAGGTGAGCCGTTCGGTGAGGACGTCCTCGGACTGCCAGGGGTAGTGGGAGTCGCAGGCGTGGTGGAGGTTCGGGACGGTGGCCGCCACGTGGGTCATCGCGGCGAGGCTGATGCCCAGGTGGGTGTTGGAGTGCATGGAGACGCCGACGCCGAAGGCCCGGCAGACGGCGGCGAGTTGCTGGGTGTTGCGCAGCCCGCCCCAGTAGTGGTGGTCGCAGAGCACGACCTGCACGGCGTCCCGGGTGAACGCCTCCCGGATCTCGGGAAACGTCGTCACGCACATGTTGGTCGCGAGCGGCACCCCGGTCCGCGCGGCGACCTCGGCCATCGCCGGGGTGCCGAGCGCGGGGTCCTCCAGGTACTCCAGGACGTCCCCGAGTTCTGCGGCGACCTTGAGCGAGGTCTCCACGGACCAGGCGCCGTTGGGGTCCAGGCGCAGGGGATGGCCGGGGAAGGCCTCGGCGAGGGCCCGGATGGCGGCGATCTCCTCCTCGGGCGGGAAGACTCCGCCCTTGAGCTTGAAGGACGTGAAGCCGTACCGCTCGGTGAAGGCGCGGGCCTGCGCGACGACGCCCGCCGGGTCCAGCGCGGCGCCCCAGTCGTCCTGCTCGCCGGCCACGCCCTCGGGATGGCCGGCCCACTTGTAGAACAGGTACGCGCTGTACTCGACGGCGTCGCGGACCTTGCCGCCCAGCAGCGCGTGCACGGGCAGGCCGAGCGCCTTGCCGAGGGCGTCGAGGCAGGCGACCTCGAAGGCGGAGACGACGGACAGGCGCAGCTTGTCGGCGCTCTGGACGCCGCGCAGGCCCCCGACGTCGACCCGGCCGGAGACCCGGGAGGAGTCGACGGCGACCTCGTCGGCCGCGCCGGACAGCCCGTTGAGGTCGCTCACCTGACGCCCGACCAGCTTGCCGGCGAAGGGCCGGGCCAGCTCCAGGTACTTGGCGTCGCCGTAGGTCTCGCCGACGCCGGTGATCCCGTCGGCGGTCTCCACCTCGACGATCAGGCGGGGGGTGTACGGCTGGTGGATGCCCTGCGTGTTGAGCAGGGGCGGGTCGGCGACCAGGATCGGCGTCAGGCGGACGCTCGTGAGCGTGAGGTCGCGAGTCACAGGCCATCTCCGTATGTAGATGTCATACATGTATGAGGATGGAGGTTAGGCAGGTGACCGACGGGCGTCAATGGGGCGGCGGCCGGGCGCCTTACGATCGGCCCATGTCGGAGACAGCAGGCGCGGAGGGCGGCGTCCGCGAGGTGAAGTCGGCGGCGCGCACGGTGGAGCTGCTGGAGGCGCTGGCCGCGCGCGGAGACCGCCCGGCCCGGCTCCAGGAGCTGGCGGACGAGCTGGGCGTGCCGCGCAGCTCGATGTACGCGCTGCTGCAAACCCTGGTCTCGCGCGGCTGGGTCCGCACCGACGTCACCGGCTCGCTCTACGGCATCGGCCTGCACGCCCTGCTCACCGGCACCGGCTACCTCGACTCGGACCCCCGGGTGCGGGCGGTGCGGCCCTACCTCGACGAGGCGTCCGAGGCGCTGGGCGAGACGATCCACCTGGGGCGGCTCGACGGGCACGACGTGGCCTATCTGGCGACCCGGGAGTCGCACGAGTACCTGCGCACCATCAGCAGGGTGGGACGCCGGCTGCCCGCCCACGCGGGCGCCCTCGGCAAGGCGCTGCTGGCCGAGCGGCCGGACGCGGAACTGCCCGCGGGCCCCTACGAGGCGCTGACCCCGAACACGCACACCGACCGGGACTCCCTGGCCGCCGACCTCGCCCGGATCCGGGAGCGCGGCCACGCCGTCGACCGCGAGGAGAGCGTGCCGGGCATCGTCGGCTTCGGCTTCGCGCTGCGCTGCGAGGTCCCGGCCCTGGACGCCGTCAGCTGCTCGGTGCCGGTGGCCCGTCTGACGCCGGATCACGAGGCCCGGATCGTCGCGGTGATGCGGGAGATCAGGGCCAAGGCGGAGGCGACGATTCCGGCCGGGAACGGGGCGGTCCACTGGAGGTGACGGCGCCTCCTACCCAGGCTCCGAAACCCCAAACACAGGTGTGCTCCGGATCACACCCCCTCGCCTGTTTTCCGCCACCCCGCGCTTGATACAAATTGCCCGCGCGTTCCTGTCAGTCGACGGTCGTCGCCCCCTCCCCTTCCCACCCTCCTTTCGCATGCCCTGGGAACGCCCGTGTTCGCCCCCCGCACCACTCCCTGGCCCCTCGTCGCCCTTTTCACGGCCGGGTACCTTCCTCCCTACCTGCTCCCCACCACCGTCGGCCGACTGGACACCGGCCTGCCGCTGACCGCCACGCAGGCGGGCGCCGTCGGCAGTGCGCTGCTGCTGAGTTCGGCGACGGCGGGCTTCCTGCTCGCCTCCCGGGTGCAGCGGACCGGCGCCCGGACGCTGGCCCGCCTCGGGCTCGTCCTGGCCGTCGTCGGCTACGGCTCCGCCGCGCTCACCACCGCCGTCCCGGCCGTCGTCGCCGGCGCGGTCCTCGGCGGCTTCGGATCGGGCACCGCCACCACGGTCGCCGCCACCCGGATCGCCGCCGAGCGGGATCCCCACCGCGCCTCCACGCTGGGCCTGCTGACCGTGTCCGCGCTGGCCGGCGCCGTGTATCTGACGGTGCCGCACCTCGGCCGGGCGCACGGCCTGCCGCTGGCCGCGATCGCGCTGACCGCCCTCGCGGTGTATCCGCTGACCGGCCGGCTGCCGGGCGGAACGGCCGCGTCGCCGGCCGCGCACGCCACCGACCACGCCACTCCGCTCCCCCGCCGCCGCTCGGGACTGGTCCTCGCCGCCACCGTGCTGTGCTGGTCCCTCGCGCAGAACTCCCTGTGGGGCGTCAGCGGCCGGATCGGGCTGACCCAGGCCGGTCTGGGCGACGCCACCCTCGGGGTCGTCTTCGCCGTCGCCCTGGGCGCTGGACTGGTCGGCGTCCTGGTGGCCGGCGCGCTCGGTCCGCGGCTCGGACGGGCGATGCCCATCGGCGCGGGCACGGTGCTGATCGCGGGCTGCATCGCGGTGAGCGCGTCCGCGACCACCCCCACGGCCTTCGCGACCGGCGAGATCGCCTGGAACACGCTGTACCCGGTCGTCCTGTCGTACCTGATCGGCCTCGCCGCGTCGCTCGACCCGCGCGGCCGGTGGGCGGTGCTCGTCGGCTCGGCGTCCTCGCTGGGCACGGCGGCCGGACCGCTGACCGGCAGCGCCCTGTCGGCGCAGGCCGGCTACGCGGGCATGGGCCTGGTCCTCGGCGCCGGACTGCTGCTGGTGGCCGTGCCGATGACGGCCGTCGCCCTGCACACGGGCGGACGCCCGCTGCTGCCCGGCACGATCCGCCGCCGCGGTGGCACGCCGGCCGCCCTGGTCGCCGCCGCCACCGGCACGCCGAGCGGTGCGGTGCCGGAGGTCGGCGCCCTGGAGCAGCCGGTCGTGGAGATCGACGTGGAGGCGCCGGCCGTGCCGGTGCAACGCGCCTACGACACGGCGGGACCCCGGCAGGCGGCTGCCACACCGGGGCCCGGGGCCTGAGTCAGGCGGCGGGGAACTCGTACGCCTCCACCTCGGCCAGGCAGCGCGCCCGCAGCTTCTCGTCGTCCTCCAGGAAAGAGGCGAGGAAGGAGTTGCGGGCCAGCTCCCGCAGCCGCTCGTCGGTGAGGCCGAGCGCGGCCCGCACGGCATCGACGTTGTCGCCCGCGTAGCCCCCGAAGTAGGCGGGGTCGTCGGAGTTGACCGTGCACATCAGCCCGGCGTCCAGCATCGCGGGCAGCGGGTGGTCGGCGAGGGTGTCGACGGTGCGCAGCCGCACGTTGGAGAGCGGGCACAGGGTCAGCGGGACGCGCTCGCGCACCAGCCGCTCGACCAGCGCCGGGTCCTCCATGGAGCGCAGCCCGTGGTCGATCCGCTCGACGCCGAGCACGTCCAGGGCCTCGGTCACGTACTCCGGCGGGCCCTCCTCGCCGGCGTGCGCGACGCGGCGCAGCCCGAGGGCGGCGGCGGCCTCGTACACCTCGCGGAACTTCACCGGCGGATGGCCGACCTCGGCGGAGTCCAGACCGACGCCGGTGATGCGGTCCAGATACGGCTTCGCGGCGTCGAGGGTCGCGAGGGCCGACTCGGCGGACTCGTCGCGCAGGAAGCACATGATCAGCCGGGTGGAGACGCCGTGCCGCTCCCGGCTGCGGCCCAGTGCCCGCCACAGGCCCTCCACGACCGTGCCCGTCTCCACGCCCCGGGCGAGGTGCGCCTGCGGGTCGAAGAAGATCTCCGCGTGCCGCACGCCCTGCGCGGCGGCGCGGGCCAGATAGGCGTCGGCCAGGTCCTCGAAGTCCCGCTCGGTGCGCAGGACGGCCATGAGCTCGTAGTACAGGTTCAGAAAGGACTGGAGGTCCTCGAACCGGTACGCCTCGCGCAGGGCGTCCGTGTCCGCGTAGGGCAGGGCGACCCCGTTCCGGGCGGCCAGCTCGAAGGCCAGCTCCGGCTCCAGGGTGCCTTCGATATGGAGGTGCAGTTCTGCTATGGGGAGAGGCATCGGAGCATCGTACGGCGGTTTCACCGACGTTTCGGAACCGGGACGCGCATCAGGTCCCGGGCCACGGTCAGCTCCCCCGCGTACCCGGCGGCCCGCGCCTGCCGCTCGAACTCCTCCGGGTCCGAGTAGCGCTGGCTGAAATGCGTCAGGACGAGGTGGCGTACGCCCGCCTCCCGGGCGACCCGCGCCGCCTGGCCGGCGGTGAGGTGGCCGTGGTCGGTGGCGAGCTGCTCGTCCTCGTCGAGGAACGTCGACTCGATGACCAGCAGGTCGCAGCCCTCGGCGAGTTCGTGCACGCCCGGGCAGAGCCGGGTGTCCATGACGAACGCGAACCGCTGGCCGGGGCGGACCTCGCTGACCTCGTCCAGCGACACGCCGTTCAGGGCGCCCTCGCGCTGGATGCGGCCGACGTCGGGCCCCTTGATGCCGTGCGCGGCCAGCCGCTCGGGCAGCATGCGCAGGCCGTCGGGCTCGGTGATCCGGTAGCCGTACGACTCGACGGGGTGCGAGAGCCCGCGGGCCTCCAGCGTCCAGGCGGGGGTGACCGCCTGGGGCCCGTCCGCGTCGACCGGCGCCTCGGTGAGGTCGACCGTCTCGCGGTAGGCGGTGGCGTACCGCAGCCGGTCGAAGAAGCGCTGCCCGGAACGCGGGTAGTGGGCGGTGACCTCGTGCGGGACCCGGTCCAGGTTGATCCGCTGGATCACGCCGGCGAGACCGAGGCTGTGGTCGCCGTGGAAGTGCGTGACGCAGATCCGGTTCAGGTCGTGGGCGGCGACCCCGGCGCGCAGCATCTGGCGCTGCGTGCCCTCGCCGGGGTCGAACAGGATGCCCTCGCCGTCCCAGCGCAGCAGGTAGCCGTTGTGGTTGCGGTGCCGGGTCGGGACCTGGCTGGCGGTGCCGAGGACGACGAGTTCACGTACGGACATCGTGGGCGGTCCTGGGTCGTCCGGGTTATCCGGGGGGCCACTCGAGGCCGCGGCCGCCGAGGACGTGCGCGTGGGCGTGCCAGACGGTCTGGCCGGCGCCGGTGCCGGTGTTGAAGACGATGCGGTAGCTGTCCAGCTTCTCGTCGTCGGCGACGGCCTGGGTCTCGCACAGGACGTCCGCGGCGGCCCCCGGGTCGGCGGCGGCGAGGGCGGCGGCGTCCTTGTGGTGCGCCTTGGGGATCACCAGGACGTGGGTGGGGGCCTGGGGGTTTATGTCGCGGAAGGCGACGGTGGTGTCCGTCTCGCGGACGATCGTCGCGGGGATCTGGCCCGCGACGATCTTGCAGAACAGACAGTCGTCCTGTGGCTCGCCGGCCATGGGCGCTCCTTACGGTGGTGATCTTCTGGGGGCATCGTATCGATCCGCCCCCGAGCCTGCGGGCAGTCGTGCCGCCACCGGCTCAGCTGCGGGCAGTCGTGCCGCTGGGGCGGCAC
>NZ_WWHX01000075.1 GCF_009862125.1 Streptomyces sp. SID5910 | reverse complement strand
GGACGAGGTGTCCGTGCTGGACGGCGTCCGGGCCGCACTGCGCGGCCGGGCCCGCGTCGTCCACGCCCCCGGCCCCCGCCCCGACGGACCGCCGCCCCCACTGGACGCCGCCGCCTGCACCGACCCGCGCTCCGGCCGTCCCGGCGTGCTGCTGCGCATGCTGGACGCCACCGGCGCCGAACTGTACGCGGAGCGGCGCGGCGGCGGGCGGCTGCTCGAACCCCGGCTGGTGCCGGGCGCGCACACCGTCGAGATCAGCGCCCGGCTGCGCCCCCGCACCGCGGGTCGCTGGACCCTCGGCGTCGCCGGCTTCGGCCGGATGAGCCTCAGCCTCGACGGACGGGCCCTGCTGGACGACGACTTCCCACCGGCCACCGACGACCCGGCGGTCGTCCACGTCAACCCGCCCGCCCAGTACGTCGGCGCCGAACTCGCCGTGGGCCAGGACGCCTTGCTCGTCGCACGCCGCGAACTGGCGCCCGGCACCGGCCGGGCCACCGTCGTCAGCGCCGCGCCGCCGGCCCCGGACGTCGCCTCCGCCCTGGCCGAGGCCGCCCGTGCGGCCCGTTCCGCGGACGCGGCGATCGTGGTCGTCGGCACCACCGAGCACGGCGAGTCGGAGGGCTACGACCGGACGGACCTGGCGCTCGGACGCACCCAGGACGCGCTGGTCCGCGCCGTCGCCGCCGCCAACCCCCGCACGGTCGCCGTGGTCAACAGCGGGGGACCGGTCGAGATGCCCTGGCGGGACGCCGCGGGCGCGGTCCTGCTCGCCTGGTTCCCCGGCCAGGAGGGCGGCGGCGGGCTGGCCGACGTGCTCTTCGGACGCGCCGAGCCGGGCGGCCGGCTGCCCACCACCTGGCCGGCCACCCTCACCGACGCCCCCGTCACCCGCACCCGCCCGACCGGCGGCCGCCTCGCCTACGACGAGGGCCTGCACGTCGGCTACCGCGGCTGGCTGCGCGAACACCGCACCCCCGCCTACTGGTTCGGCCACGGACTCGGCTACACCACGTGGACGTACGAGGAGCTGACCGTGCCCCCGGTGACACGGGCCGGGGAGGACCTGACGGTCCGGGTGCGGGTACGCAACACCGGGGCGAGGGAGGGCCGGGAGGTCGTCCAGGTCTACCTCGCCCGTCCGGAGGCCGTCGTCGACCACCCCGAACGGTGGCTCGCCGGGTACGCGGCGGTCCACGCCGGCCTGGGGGAGACGGCGACGGCGACGGTACGGGTCCCGGCACGGGCGCTGCGGCACTGGTCGGTGACGGAACACGCCTGGCTCACGGAGGAGGGCCCCTGCCGGGTCCTCGCCGGACGCTCGGCGGGCGACCTGCCGCTGACCGCGGAGACGGAGGTGGTGGCGCGGGGGTGAGGACGGGGGCGGGGGCTGCCACCGGGGCGGGGCGCACG
>NZ_WWHX01000729.1 GCF_009862125.1 Streptomyces sp. SID5910 | reverse complement strand
CGGCACCGCCGAGCCTCGCCCCGCCGTCCGCCGCGCCGCCCGCACCGCCGGCCCCGCCCGCGTCCAGCCCGCCCGGCCCCTCCGCCCCGCGGCTCACCAAGGGCGAGGAGCACCTCCCCGTCGACATGCGCAAGCGACTGTCCCTGCGCAAGGAACAGGTCGCGGTCAGCCTGCGCAAGCACGGCGCCACCGGTGTCACCGCGCGCGTCGTCCTGGTCCTCGACGCCTCCGGCTCCATGTCCTTCCTGTACTCCAAGGGCGTGGTCGCCGACGTGGTGGAGCGCATGGCCGCCGTCGCCGCGCAGCTGGACGACGACGGGGAGATGCAGGCCTGGACCTTCGCCTCGAACCCGGCACGGCTGCCCGACCTGAGGCTGGGCGACCTCCCGGAGTGGCTGCGGCTGCACGTGCGGGTGGGGGAGGTGGGGCTCTTCCGCCGGGGACGGAAGAAGGGACTGCGGGACGACCAGGTCGACATGCGCGCGGTCGGCATCCAGAACGAGGAGCAGAAGGTGATCGCCGAGGTCCGGGCCTTCGTCCGGGACAACCCGGCGCAGGCACCGACCCTGGTGCTGTTCTTCTCCGACGGCGGCGTCTACCGCAACAGCGAGATCGAGCGGGAGCTGCGGGAAGCGGTGGAGGAGCCGGTCTTCTGGCAGTTCGTGGGCCTCGGCCGGTCCGACTACGGCGTGCTGGAGCGGTTCGACACCTTGCCCGGCCGCCGCGTGGACAACGTCGGCTTCTTCGCCGTGGACGACATCGGCACCGTCCCCGACCAGGAGCTGTACGACCGCCTGCTGTCCGAGTTCCCGTCCTGGATCACCGCCGCCGGCCGGGCGGGCATTCTCTGACGTGCCCGCCCCGGCCGGTGGCTACTCCGGTCGGCTTTCCGGGCCGCCGAAGTCCGGGCTGCTGTAGTCCGGGCTCGAATAGCTCGGGCGCGCGCCCTCCCGGCCGTCGTCCGGGCTGGTGAACCCCGGGCGGTCGTAGCCCAGGTGCGGCATCCGGCTCGCCGGCGCCGGTCCCGTGGGGTGCAGCGCGACCGCCGCGTTCGGATCGGTGAGCGCCTCCCGCAGGAACGGGACGATGCCGCGCTCCAGCAGGGCGTCGTGCCAGGCCTCCCTGGCCCGGGCCACCTCCCCGTCGAGTTCGCCGTAGCGGCCGGACTCGGCGGAGGGCCGGTTGCGCAGGGCGGTGAGCAGCAGCCCCACCCCCGCGACGAGGATGGCGACGGCGGTCATACCGCCGAACACCCATCCCGTGGTGAGCATGGTCCGCGCGAACGCCTGCCCCGGATCGAGCATCCTCAGGACGTAACCGACGAGCAGGAAGATCGCCGCGGCGGTGCCGGCCAGGACGGGTGCCAGGACGGCGACGACCGCGACCGCGCCCGCGCCGGTGGCCTCGGCGGCCTCCCCCACGGTGGCGGCCAGACCCACCGCGCCGGTGCCCGGCTCGTCGGAGCCGGAGTCGCGCGCGGACGGCGAGGACGACGGCGCCGGATGACGCAGTTCCTCGCGGACCTTCACATAGTGCTGGTACTCGGTGGTGGCCGCCGCCGTGATCAGTGCGGTGGCGTTGAGTGCCATGGTGCGCAGTTGTTCGGCGTTGAGCCGCTGTCCGACAGCGGCCAGTTCCGGGCGGTGTGGTGCGGAGCGCAGCGCCTCGTCGAGGACCCGCTCGTACTCCTGGCGGTCCTCGTTCGACAGATGCTGCGGAACGCTGTTCATGTGCATCCCCCGATGCTCCGTAGGGCTTGGGGCTCGCATGCCAACGAGCCGTCGGGCAGAAACGGAGGGGAGCCTGCTACGGATAAGCCGATGGTAGAGCGGCGACGGCGCGGGGTGACAGGGGGTTTCCAGAAATTGGGTGCCGACCTGTGGGACCGCCGCCGCGGAAAGAACGGCCTGGCGAACGGTCAGGCGTCCAGCGGAAGTTGCTGGACCAGCAGCTTTCCGGCCATGGTCACGCCGCCGTCCATCGCGATGGCCAGCCCGTCCGCGTAGACGTGGGGTCCCTCGACCGCGGTACGGGTGTCGTCCTCGCCGTCCTCGGAGCCGACCTCGCCCAGGAGGTAGGGGATGGGGCTGTGGCCGTGGACGATGCGCGTGCCGCCGTACGTGTCCAGCAGCGAGCGGACGGCGTCGGCGCCGCCCTCGTCGCGGAAGGAGAAACGCTTGGTGAGCTTGCGGAACAGGTCCCACACCTCTTCCGCGTCGTTGCGCGTGAGCGTCTCGCGGATGGTGTCGTTGACCTCCTCGATGGAGCGGCCGTAGTCGAGGTAGGTGGTGGCGTCCGAGTGGACCAGGAGGTGGTCGTCGACCTCTTCCATGGCGTCGAGGCGGGCCATCCACTGCAAATGGTGGTCCTGGAGCCGGTCCATGTCGGTCTTCTGGCCGCCGTTGAGCAGCCAGGCCGCCTGGAAGGTGGCGGTGCCGGCGCCGGAGTTGACGGGGGTGTCGCCGAACCGCTTGGCGCCGAGCAGCAGCAGCTCGTGGTTGCCCATGAGCGCCTTGCAGTAGCCGCCGGCCGCGGCGGCCTCGGCGGACAGCCGCATCACCAGGTCGATGACGCCGATGCCGTCCGGGCCGCGGTCGGTGAAGTCGCCGAGGAACCACAGGCGGGAGGTGCCCGCGCACCACTGTCCGGCGGCGTCGACGAGGCCCTTCTCCTGGAGGGCGGCGATCAGCTGGTCCAGATAGCCGTGCACGTCGCCGACGACGAACAGCGGCCCCTGGCCCGTGGCGGACTGCGCCACCGGGACCGGCTCGGGGTCGACGGTCACCTGGACCGTGTCACCCCTACGGATGACGGGCAGATCGCGCTGGGTGGGCGTGTACCCCTCCGGATAGGCCTCCTCGAACCCCTCCTCGGAGGGGGGAGCGGCCTCGCCGGCGTGCGTGCCGGTGGCGGCGTACGGAGCGGCCTCGTGGACGTACGCGGGCACCCGGAAGTCGCGCACCGTCGCCGTCCGCTCCACCTCGGGTCCCTGACCGGCCCCCTGAGTCATCGACCCCTCCACCATCGCGCCGCATCTGCACCGCTTCGGACTGCCTGGTCGCAGCGGCCCGCGGTGTGTGGGCCCATCATAGGAATGCGGATCGCTCTGTGTGATGACCCAGGGGTGGTGAATCAGAGCAGGACTCCGGTTCACCGTGGCTTTCGCCCCGATTGGGCCGGGCTTGGCCCGTCCGTGACGGTCGGCCCGGCCCCTACTCGGGCTCGGGCGACCGCGGCGGGCTGACCGTCGTCCGGGGCGGGCGGCGCTGCGACGACGTCCGCACGATCAGCTCCGTCGGTATCACCTGCTCGACCGTCTGCTCGGAGTCGAGTCCCTCGATGGCGTCGATGAGGAGCTGGATCACGGCCGTGCCGATGCGGCGGGGCTTCAGCGACAGGGTGGTGATGGGCGGCTCGGTGCTGGCGTACACCGTGGACTCGCTACAGCAGACCAGCAGCAGGTCCTCCGGGACGCGCAGGCCGTAGCGGCGGGCGGCGGCGAGCAGGTCGGTGCCGTTCGGATCGAACAGGCCGTACACGGCGTCGGGCCGGTCGGGCCGGGCGAGCAGCCGGTCGGCGGCCACGGCTCCCGCGCACGGATCGTGCGCCGGATAGGCCTCGTAGACCGGGTCCTGTCCGACGCGCTCGCACCAGTGCAGGTAGTCGGTGGTCGACAGATGGGTGTACGTGTCCGTCGTGGTGCCGGTGAGCAGGCCGATCCGGCGGGCGCCGGCGGCGGCCAGGTGGTCGAGGATGCCGAGCACGGCGGCCTCGTGGTCGTTGTCGACCCAGGCGGTGACGGGGAGCTCGCCGGCCGGGCGGCCGTCGGAGACGACCGGTAAGCCCTGCCGGACCAGTTCGCCGACGACCGGGTCCTGGTCGGAGGGGTCGATGACGACCGTGCCGTCCAGGGCGACGTTGGACCACACGTCGTGGCGGGAGGTCGCCGGGAGGATCACGAGGGCGTAGCCGCGGGCGAGCGCGGCGGAGGTGGCGGCGCGCGCCATCTCGGCGAAGTACGCGAACTCGGTGAAGGTGAAAGGTTCATTCCCGTACGTCGTCACGGTCAGGCCGATGAGTCCCGACTTGCCGGTGCGCAGCGTGCGGGCGGCGGCCGACGGCCGGTAACCCAGCCGGTCGGCCACCTCGCGCACATGGCGCCGGGTGGCATCCGGAAGTCTGCCCTTGCCGTTGAGGGCGTCGGAGACGGTCGTGATGGATACTCCGGCGGCGGCGGCCACGTCTCTGATACCCGCCCGGCCCGGCCGGCTGCCTCGACGTGAGGTTTCCGCGCGGCTCACCTGGTGCTTCCCTGCTGCTGTCATGGCGAGCCGATAGTAGGGCTCATGCGGCGGGGTAGGGCGGACGCATATGCACGCGTTGACAGGCACGTTTCTGCATGATCATGAGAGCCTAACAGGCTTGGAAACCAAGGCAGTTGGCGGCCGAAACCCCAGTACCTGACGTGTCGGCGAGCAGGGGCCTGCCGACCCGCCGATGTTGCGAAGAGGTCTCAACTCACCTGCACGAGGGATGCGCGCCACGGCGCGAGCCACCGGCGCGTAGATATATGTGCAGCGCGCCCCCCGAATCGTGCGCCTTCGTATGCCGATGCCCCTGATGCCGATGTGACGGAGGAGGTCCGGCCGCCCCTATACGCAGCGGCGCCGAATCCTCATAAGGTGAGAAGTATTCGATGCCGGTGGTGGTCACGAGGAGGACTGCGGTGAGCGAGACGAGCCCCAAGCTGCGCGCCGAGCTGGAGGGAATTCCCACCTACAAGCCGGGCAAGCCCGCCGCGGCGGACGGGCCGGTGGCCTACAAGCTGTCCTCCAACGAGAACCCGTACCCGCCGCTGCCGGGTGTGATGGAGACGGTCGCGGCCGCGGCCTCGTCCTTCAACCGGTACCCGGACATGGCCTGCACCGCCCTGATGAGCGAGCTGTCGGAACGTTTCGGCGTCCCTGTCTCCCACCTGGCCACCGGTACCGGGTCGGTCGGCGTGGCGCAGCAGCTGATCCAGGCGACCTCCGGCCCCGGCGACGAGGTGATCTACGCCTGGCGTTCCTTCGAGGCGTACCCGATCATCGCGCAGATCAGCGGTGCGACGTCCGTGAAGGTGCCGCTGACGCCGGGCGATGTGCACGACCTGGACGCCATGGCCGACGCGATCACCGACCGGACGCGGCTGATCTTCGTCTGCAACCCGAACAACCCGACCGGCACGGTGGTGCGGCGGGCCGAGCTGGAGCGCTTCCTCGACCGGGTGCCGAGCGACGTGCTCGTGGTCCTCGACGAGGCGTACCGCGAGTTCATCCGCGACCCCGAGGTGCCGGACGGCGTCGAGATCTACCGTGAGCGGCCCAACGTCTGTGTGCTGCGGACCTTCTCCAAGGCGTACGGCCTCGCCGGGCTGCGGGTGGGCTTCGCGATCGCCCATGAGCCGGTGGCGGCCGCGCTGCGCAAGACGGCCGTTCCCTTCGGCGTGAGCCAGATCGCCCAGGAGGCGGCGATCGCCTCGCTGCGGGCCGAGGACGAGCTGATCGGGCGAGTCGGCTCGCTGGTCTGCGAGCGCAACCGTGTGGTCGACGGTCTGCGCGCGCAGGGCTGGACGGTGCCGGAGACCCAGGCCAACTTCGTGTGGCTGCGCCTGGGGGAGCGCACGGTCGCCTTCGCGGAGGCGTGCGAGCGGGCCGGCGTGGTCGTGCGGCCGTTCGCCGGTGAGGGTGTCCGGGTGACGGTCGGGGAGAGCGAGGCGAACGACATCTTCCTGAAGGTGTCGGAAGCGTTCCGCAAGGAGATCTGACGAGGCGGTGGGCGTCAGGCGGCCACCGGGGCGGTGGGCGTCAGGCGGCCACCAGGGCGGTGGGCGTCAGGCGTCCACCGTCTCCACGCGTACCGGGTCGCCGTTGCGCACCGTCGCCAGTTGGCGGGGGTCGCCGTCGAGGCGGCCGAGGACGTTGCACGGGCTCGCGAGGCGGCACTCGTCGCCTTGCGAGATCGGCGTGGGGCCGTACGGCAGAGCCAGTGCGTCGCCGTCGGTCCAGAAGGCGACGGTGCCCGGCTCGACGACCTGCCGGGCGTCCGTTTCACGTGAAACCGACACACCTGTGTCGAAGTAGACCTCCTCGCCCCAGGTGTGGGCGGAGGCGGTGAGCGGCAGGGCCTTGAGAAGCGCCTGCGTGGTGGGGGTGTCCTCAAGGGACGCGGTGAGGTGACCCGCGGGCCATGAGATGCGGATCCGTGCGTACTGCTCCTGCTTGTCCGTGGTGTCCATGCCGCGGATTCAACAAGATGTTGAAGTTCTTGCCAAGGGGTTGACGTCACAGGGGACCCCCCTTCCGGCGTCGAAAAGCTGTAGGTCATAATTGCTTGTGAATGTGAACGCGTTCACAAGCGTGTCGGGTTGCTCCCAACTTAGGTGGCACATACACGCACAAACTGCCGGAATCGCGGCGATGCAAGGAGGCCGACGACGTGGACATGGCTTTGGCGCCGGAGACACTGGCGCGATGGCAGTTCGGCATCACGACCGTCTACCACTTCCTCTTCGTGCCGCTGACGATCTCGCTGGCCGCTCTCACGGCCGGGCTGCAGACCGCCTGGGTGCGCACGGAGAAGGAGAAGTACCTCAGGGCGACGAAGTTCTGGGGCAAGCTCTTCCTGATCAACATCGCCATGGGTGTCGTCACCGGCATCGTGCAGGAGTTCCAGTTCGGCATGAACTGGTCCGACTACTCCCGCTTCGTCGGTGACATCTTCGGTGCGCCGCTCGCGTTCGAGGCGCTGATCGCCTTCTTCTTCGAGTCGACCTTCATCGGCCTGTGGATCTTCGGCTGGGACAAGCTGCCGAAGAAGGTCCACCTGGCCTGCATATGGATGGTCTCGATCGGCACCCTGCTGTCGGCGTACTTCATCCTCGCCGCCAACTCCTGGATGCAGCACCCCGTCGGCTACCGGATCAACGAGGAGAAGGGCCGCGCCGAACTCACCGACTTCTGGCAGGTCCTCACCCAGAACACCGCGCTCAACCAGGTCTTCCACAGCTTCTCGGCGGCCTTCCTGACGGGCGGCGCCTTCATGGTGGGCATCGCCGCCTTCCACCTGATGCGCAAGAAGCACATCCCCGTGATGCGGACCTCGCTGCGGCTCGGCCTGGTCACCCTGGCGGTCGGCGGCCTGCTCACCGCCATCAGCGGCGACACCCTCGGCAAGGTCATGTACGAGCAGCAGCCGATGAAGATGGCCGCAGCCGAGGCCCTGTGGGACGGTGAGCAGCCGGCGCCCTTCTCCGTCTTCGCCTACGGCGACGTCGACAAGGGGCACAACGAGGTCGCCCTGGAGATCCCCGGCCTGCTGTCCTTCCTGGCCCACAGCGACTTCGACTCGTACGTGCCCGGCATCAACGACACCAACAAGGCCGAGCAGCAGAAGTTCGGGCCCGGTGACTACAAGCCCATCGTGCCCGTCGCCTACTGGGGCTTCCGGTGGATGATCGGCTTCGGCATGGCGTCCTTCTCGCTCGGGCTGCTGGGGCTGTGGCTGACCCGGAAGAAGTTCATGCTGCCGGCGGCCTGGCGGACCGGTGACGACGAGGTGCCCCACCTGGTGCTGCTGAAGAAGCCGCTCGGGTCGAAGCTCTCCCGGCTGTACTGGCTGGCGGCGGTCTGGACGATGGCCTTCCCGCTGATCGCCAACTCCTGGGGCTGGATCTTCACCGAGATGGGCCGTCAGCCCTGGGTCGTCTACGGCCTGTTCCAGACCCGCGACGCGGTCTCCCCCGGTGTCTCCACCGCCGAGGTCCTCATCTCGATGATCGCCTTCACCCTGCTCTACGCCGTCCTCGCCGTCATCGAGGTCAAGCTGCTGGTGAAGTACGTCAAGGCCGGCCCGCCCGAGCTCACCGAGGCCGACCTCAACCCGCCCACGAAGATCGGCGGCGACGTCCGTGACGCCGACAAGCCGATGGCCTTCTCGTACTAGGCCGAGGGAGCTGCACAGTCATGGAACTGCACGACGTCTGGTTCGTCCTGATCGCCGTCCTGTGGACCGGCTACTTCTTCCTGGAGGGCTTCGACTTCGGGGTCGGCGTGCTCACCCGGCTGCTCGCCCGTGACCGGGCCGAGAAGCGGGTGCTGATCAACACGATCGGTCCCGTCTGGGACGGCAACGAGGTGTGGCTGCTGACGGCCGGCGGCGCGACCTTCGCCGCCTTCCCCGAGTGGTACGCCACCCTCTTCTCCGGCTTCTACCTGCCCCTGCTGGTCATCCTGCTCTGCCTGATCGTGCGGGGTGTCGCCTTCGAGTACCGGGTGAAGCGGCCCGAGGAGCGCTGGCAGCGCAACTGGGAGACCGCGATCTTCTGGACCTCGCTGATCCCGGCGTTCCTGTGGGGCGTCGCCTTCGGCAACATCGTCCACGGAGTGAAGATCGACCGGGACCTGGAGTACGTCGGCACCGTCTGGGACCTGCTGAACCCGTACGCCCTCCTCGGCGGTCTGGTCACGCTGACCCTGTTCACCTTCCACGGGACGGTGTTCACCGCGCTCAAGACCGTCGGTGACATCCGCGAACGGGCACGGACACTGGCGCTGCGGGTGGGTCTCGTCACCGCGGTCCTGGCCCTCGCCTTCCTGGTGTGGACGCA
This sequence comes from Streptomyces sp. SID5910, assembly GCF_009862125.1. Classification (GTDB taxonomy): domain Bacteria; phylum Actinomycetota; class Actinomycetes; order Streptomycetales; family Streptomycetaceae; genus Streptomyces. The sequence goes on along the minus strand of NZ_WWHX01000729.1, from coordinate 17,113 downwards.
GGCCGACAGCGGCGACGGCAAGAGCCTGGTCGCGCTGGTGGTGGCCGTCGCCGCCCTGGTCGTCGCGCTGGCGGCGAATCAGGCGGGCCGCGAGGGCTGGGCGTTCGCGCTGTCCGGTGTCACCATCGTGGCCGCCGTGGCGATGCTCTTCCTGACGCTCTTTCCGAACGTCATGCCGTCCACGCTCGACGCGGACTGGAGCCTCACCGTCACCAACGCCTCGTCCAGCCCGTACACCCTGAAGATCATGACCTGGCTGGCCGCGATCGCCACGCCGGTGGTCCTGCTCTACCAGGGGTGGACGTACTGGGTGTTCCGCAAGCGGATCGGCACCCAGCACATCGCCGAAACCGCGCACTGAGTCCCGGCGGGGTGTGTTTCACGTGAAACCGATCGATCCACGGCTGCTGCGGTACGCCCGCGCCACCCGGCTCTTCCTCGCGGCGGTCGTCGTCCTCGGCGCCGTCGGGGCCGGGTTGGTCGTCGCCCAGGCGATGCTCATCGCCGAGGCGGTGGTGGGCGCCTTCCAGCACGGCATGACGGCCGCCGAACTCCGCACCCCGCTGCTGCTGCTGGTGGCCGTCGCCTGTGGCCGTGCTCTGGTCGGCTGGCTCACCGAGCTGGCCGCGCACCGGGCGAGCGCGGCCGTGAAGTCGGAGCTGCGGGGCCGGCTGCTGGACCGGGCGACGGCGCTCGGCCCCGGCTGGCTGAGCGGGCAGCGCACCGGGTCGCTCGTCGCCCTGGCCACCCGGGGCGTCGACGCCCTCGACGACTACTTCTCGCGCTACCTGCCGCAGTTGGGGCTCGCGGTGGTCGTGCCGGTGGCGGTGCTGGCGCGGATCGTCACCGAGGACTGGGTCTCGGCGGCCATCATCGTCGCCACCCTGCCGCTCATCCCGGTCTTCATGATGCTGATCGGCTGGGCCACGCAGTCCCGCATGGACCGGCAGTGGCGGCTGCTGTCCCGGCTGTCCGGGCACTTCCTGGACGTGGTCGCCGGGCTGCCGACGCTGAAGGTGTTCGGGCGGGCCAAGGCGCAGGCCGAGTCGATCAAACGCATCACCGGCGAGTACCGGCAGGCGACCATGCGGACCCTGCGGATCGCCTTCCTGTCGTCCTTCGCCCTGGAACTGCTCGCCACGCTCTCGGTGGCGCTCGTCGCCGTGACCATCGGCATGAGGCTCGTCCACGGCGACATGGCCCTGTACGACGGCCTGGTCGTGCTCGTGCTCGCGCCCGAGGCGTATCTGCCGCTGCGGCAGGTGGGCGCGCAGTACCACGCGGCAGCTGAGGGGCTCGCCGCCGCCGAGGAGATCTTCTCGGTGCTGGAGACGCCCGCACCCGCCCGGGGCAAGGGGCCGGTGCCGACGGAGGGCGCGCTGTCCTTCGAGGGGGTGACCGTGCGCTACCCCGGGCGAGCCGCGGACGCCGTGGCGGACGTGGACCTCGTCGTCGAACCCGGGGAGACGGTCGCGCTCGTCGGGCCGAGCGGCGCGGGCAAGTCGACGCTGCTGCACGCCCTCCTCGGCTTCGTCCGTCCGTCCCGGGGGCGGATCACGATCGGCGGGGCCGATCTCACCGGCCTCGACCCGGCGCAGTGGCACGCCCACGTCGCCTGGGTGCCGCAGCGCCCGCACCTGTTCGCGGGCACGGTCGTCGAGAACGTACGGCTGGCCCGTCCCGACGCGGACGACGCGGCGGTGCGGCGGGCGCTGCGCGACGCCGGGGCGCTGGAGTTCGTGGACGCGCTGCCGGAGGGAGCGGGCACAGTGCTCGGTGAGGACGGTGCCGGACTGTCCGCCGGACAGCGGCAGCGGCTCGCCCTGGCCCGGGCGTTCCTCGCGGACCGGCCGGTGCTGCTGCTCGACGAGCCGACGGCCGCCCTGGACGGCGCGACCGAGGCCGAGGTCGTGGCCGCCGTGCGCAGGCTGGCGGCCGGCCGGACCGTGCTGCTGGTGGTGCACCGGCCGGCCCTGCTGGAGGTGGCCGACCGCGTGGTGCGGCTGGACGAACCGGTCGCCGCCCCCGTGGCCGCCGGTGCCGCGAAGCCCACGGTGGACCGCCCGGCCACGGAGGCGCCGGGTGCCGCAGGACCGACGACGGCCGGTGATCCGGGCACGGCGGTTCGCACGCCGGTCCCCCCGACCGGGATCACCGGCGGATCGGGCACGAGGCGACCGGCGGCAGGCTCACCGGCCGGAGTCCTCGCCCGGGTGCGCGCGATGTCCGCCGCCCGGCGCGGTCGGCTCGGCCTCGCGCTGCTCCTCGGGAGCCTCGCGCTGGGCAGCGCCGTAGGACTCATGGCCACCTCGGGGTGGCTGATCTCGCGGGCCTCGCAGCAGCCGCCGGTGCTGTATCTGATGGTGGCCGTGACGGCGACGCGCGCCTTCGGGATCGGGCGGGCCGTGTTCCGCTACGCCGAGCGGCTCGTCTCGCACGACGCCGTGCTGCGGATGCTGGCCGACACCCGGGTCGCCGTGTACCGGCGCTTGGAGCGACTCGCGCCCGCCGGTCTGCGCCGCAGCCGGCGCGGTGACCTGCTGTCCCGGCTCGTCGCCGACGTCGACGCCCTCCAGGACTACTGGCTGCGCTGGCTGCTGCCCGCCTGCACCGCGGTGGCCGTCTGCGCCGCGTCGGTCGGCTTCACGGCCTGGCTGCTGCCGGAGGCCGGTGCCGTGCTCGCCGCCGGGCTGCTCGCGGCCGGGGTCGGCGTCCCGCTGCTCACCGGGGCCGTGGCACGGCGGGCCGAGCACCGGCTGGCGCCCGCTCGCGGCGTACTGGCCACCCGGGTGACCGACCTGCTCACCGGTACGGCCGAACTGACCGTCGCCGGGGCCCTGCCCGGGCGGGCCGCCGAGGCGCGTCGGGCCGACGGCACGCTCACCCGGATCGCCTCGCGGGCGGCCACGGCCACCGCGCTGGGCGACGGCCTCGTCGCGCTGATCTCCGGCCTGACCGTCGCGGGCGCCGCGCTCACCGGCGTCCAGGCGGTGGCCGACGGGCGCCTCGCCGGCGTGGCCGTCGCCGTCGTGGTCCTCACCCCGCTGGCCGCGTTCGAAGCGGTCCTCGGACTGCCGCAGGCCGTGCAGTACCGCCAGCGCGTGCGCAGGAGCGCCGAGCGGGTGTACGAGGTGCTCGACGCGCCCGAGCCCGTACGGGAACCCGAGCGGCCGCGGGAGGCGCCCGCGTCACCGTTCCCGGTCGTCCTCGAAGGGCTGGCCGCGCGCCACGCCGGGCAGGAACGGGACGCCCTCGCGGGAGTCGACCTCACGTTGGCGGAGGGCCGCCGCATCGCCGTGGTCGGACCGTCCGGCTCCGGCAAGACGACGCTGGCCCAGGTGCTGCTGCGGTTCCTGGACCCCGACGCGGGTTCCTACACCCTGGCCGGCACAGACGCGGACGCCCTGGCCGGGGACGACGTACGGCGGCTCGTCGGGCTGTGTGCGCAGGACGCGCACCTCTTCGACAGCTCGGTGCGCGAGAACCTGCTCCTGGCCAGGAAGGACGCCACCGAGCCCGAGCTGCGCGCCGCGCTGGCGCGGGCCCGGCTGCTGGACTGGGCGGACAGCCTGCCCGACGGCCTGGACACCCTGGTCGGCGAGCACGGGGCGCGGCTGTCCGGCGGGCAGCGGCAGCGGCTGGCCCTGGCCCGGGCGCTGCTCGCCGACTTCCCCGTTCTCGTGCTGGACGAGCCGGCCGAGCACCTCGACCTGCCGACCGCCGACGCGCTCACCGCCGATCTGCTGGCCGCCACCGAGGGCCGGACGACCCTGCTCATCACGCACCGGCTGGCGGGTCTGGACGCGGTGGACGAGGTGATCGTGCTGGACGAGGGCCGGGTCGTGCAGCGGGGCGCCTACGCGGAGCTGGCGGCCGTGGAGGGGCCGCTGCGGACGATGGCCGAGCGGGAGGCGGCGTCGGAACTGCTGGTGGGAGCCCGGTGACGGCGCGACCCGGAGCGGGCGCCGGCCCGCCCCGGAACGGGCACGCGACCGCGGCCGTGCACGAGGCATCGCTATTCCGACTTTCCTGAACAAACCCGTCTGATTAGGCTCGGTCCATGCCCGCAGCCACGCCCCCCGGCCGCCCGCCGCCCCGCGACGGCGTCTCGGCCGAGTTCCTGGCGCGGGTGCCGAAGCTGCTGGAGGCGATGCGGTCGGTCGGCACCGGGCTGGAGCTGCACACCACGCTGAACCGCATCTGCGAGACCGCGGCCGATCTCGCGGACGCCCGGTACGCGGCCATCGGCGTCGTCGCCGAGGACGGCGACGGGCTCGCCGCGTTCGTCCACCACGGCATGGACGAGGCGACCGCCCGGCGGATCGGGCACCTGCCCGACGGCCGCAAGGGCCTGCTGGGCGCCCTCATCCGCGACCCGGAGCCGGTCCGGCTCACGGACCTGACCGACGACCCCCGCTCCTGCGGCTTCCCCGAGCACCACCCGCCGATGCGCGGCTTCCTGGGGGTGCCCATCCGGGTGCAGGGGGAGATCTTCGGCAACCTCTACGTGACCGACAAGCGGGACGACGAGCCGTTCGACGACTACGACCTCGCGATGGTCCGTGTCCTCGCCACGGAGGCCGGTGTCGCCATCGGCAACGCGCGGCTGTACGAGGCCGCGCAGCAGCGGGAGCGCTGGATCGACGGGTCGGTCGCCGTGACCACCGCGCTGCTGTCCGGCGGCGACACCGACGACGCACTCCAGGTCGTCGCGGAACAGGCCCGCCGACTCTCCGGAGCGGCCGCCGGGATCGTGCTGCTGACCGCCGACGGGGGAGGCATGGAGATCGCCGCCGTCGCCGCACCGCGGCCCACGGACGCGCTCGGCACGGTCATCCCGCCGGACAACGGCGTGATCGCCGAACTTCTCTCCGGGCGCGCCGTGTTCGTGGACGACGCGGCCACCGACCCGCGGCTGGACACCGGGCCGGTGCGGGCCTACGGGCCGATCATGCTGCTGCCGCTGTGCGACGACGGGCGGGTCCTCGGCAGCCTGGTCATGCCCCGGGCACGGGGCGGGCATCCGTTCACGCGGACCGAGCGCGCGCTCGGCGGCCAGTTCGCCGCGCAGGCCGCGCTGGCGCTGATGATGGCCGACGCGCAGCGTGACCGGGAACGGCTCGCCGTGTACGAGGACCGGGACCGCATCGCCCGGGACCTGCACGACCTCGTCATCCAGCGGCTGTTCGCCACGGGCATGATGCTGGAGAGCGCCCAGCGCGGCCCCCTCGTGCCCGAGGTCCGCGACGGGGTGGGCAGGGCGGTGGACGAACTCGACGTGACGATCCAGGAGATCCGCTCGGCGATCTTCGCGCTGCGGCAGCCCGCCGAGGCTCCCGCTGGGCTGCGCGCCAGGGTGCTGCGCGAGATCGGCATGGCGGCCGTGCCGTTGGGCTTCACGCCCTCGCACCGTTTCGTCGGCCCGGTGGACGACGCGGTGGGCGACCTGACCGGCAAGAACCTCATCGCCGCCCTGCGCGAGGCCCTGTCCAACGCCTTCCGGCACGCCAGGGCCACCCGGATCGACGTGGTGGTCGACGCGGAGGCGACCCTGCCGGACGGGCGGCCGGGCGTCCGGCTGACCGTCGCGGACGACGGCGTCGGCATCCCCCAGGGCGGGCGGCGCAGTGGGCTGCACAACCTGGAGCGCCGCGCCGAGACCCTCGGCGGCGTCAGCCGCGTCGGCCCCGGCACCGGCGCGGACGGCGGCGGGACGACGGTGCTGTGGGAGGCACCGTACTGAGGCCGCGTCAGGACATCGCCCAGTACTGAGGCGGCATCAGGAAGGCGTGCTCGCGGCCGAGTCGGCGTCGCCCGTGTGCAGCAACCGCGCTGGGCCGTGTGCAGCAACCGGTCCCCCGCGCGTACGACGCGGACAGGACCGCGCACCCGTTTCCGGGCCACGATCGCTGCCATGCGCTCATCTCGCCGCCATCCGCTGCTCGTCCCGGTGGTGCTGTGCGCACTCGCCGTGCTCGCGGCCCGTCCCACCGGGGCCGCCGACGAGGACGGCGGCTCCGGCACCGCCGCCGGTACTCAGGTCGCCCGGCTGTACGAGGAGGCCGCCAAGGCCACCCAGGAGTACGAGCGGGGCCGGCGCGAGGCCGAGACGCAGCGGTCGAAGGCCCGGCACTACGAGGAACTGCTCGACGAGCAGCGGCAGGAGCTCGCCGCCCTGCACGAGGACCTGGGCAGTCTCGCCCGCGCCCAGTACCGCAGCGGAGGCGGCCTTCCGCTGACCGCCCGGATGATCCTCGCCGACGACCCGGACGGGCTGATGCGGGGCCGGCACGCGCTGAGCCGGGCGGACCGGGCCGTCGACACGGCCATCGGCCGGAGCGTGCGGGCCGAGGCCCGGCTCGCCGCCGACGAGGCCCGGGCGAGGGCGGCCTGGCAGACGCTGGAGAAACGGAACGGTGAGCTCGCGGACCTCAAGGAAAAGATCGAGGGCAAGCTGCTGGCGGCGCGGGCGCGGCTGGCGGGGGAGGCGGACGCCTCGGTGGCGGCCGGCTCCTGCCCGGGCGCGGTCCGCCTGGACCAGCCGGAGTCGCGCCCCTCACCGGCGTGGGTCACCCCGGTGGAGACGTACGAACTGTCGGCATCCTTCGGCAGCGGCGGGGCGCGGTGGGCGAACCGCCACACCGGGCAGGACTTCGCGGTGCCGGTCGGGACGCCGGTGCGGGCGGTCGGCGAGGGCCGGGTGGTGAAGGTGTCGTGCGGCGGCGCCTTCGGCATCCAGGTCGTTCTCGAGCACCCGGGCGGCTACTACACGCAGTACGGCCATCTCGCCGCCGTCGCCGTCGGCCAGGGGGAGCGGGTCGAAGCGGGGCAGTGGATCGCCCAGTCCGGCAGCACCGGCAACTCCACCGGGCCCCATCTGCACTTCGAGGTGCGGGTCACGCCGGAGACGGGCTCGGCCGTGGACCCGGTGCCCTGGCTGGCACACCGCGGGGCGCGCCTCTGACCGGGGCCGCCACGGGGCCGGGCCCGGTCCTACGCCGTCCGCTCCAGGATGCGCTCGATCACCACCGCGACCCCGTCGTCGTTGTTGGCGACCGTCCGCCCCGACGCGGCGGCGATCACGTCCGGGTGCGCGTTGCCCATGGCGTAGGACTGCCCCGCCCAGGTGAGCATCTCGACGTCGTTCGGCATGTCACCGAAGGCGACGACCTCCTCGTGCGAGATGCCGCGCTCGGCGCAGCACAGGGCCAGCGTGCTGGCCTTGGAGACCTCCGGGCCGCTGATCTCCAGCAGGGCGCTGGGGCTGGACCGGGTGACGTTGGCGCGGTCGCCGATGGCGAGGCGGGCCAGTGTGAGGAAGGCGTCGGGCTCCAGGTCGGGGTGGAAGGCGAGGATCTTGAGGACCGGCTCGGCCGCGGCGCGTCCGTCCGCCGCCAGCAGCTCCTCGGCGGACGCGAGGGTGTCGGGCACCTCGATGTGCATCCTCGGGTACTCCGGCTCCTGGTGGAAGCCGTACGTCTGCTCCACCGCGTACAGGGTGCCGGGGGCCGCGTCGCGCAGCAGCCGCACCGCGTCCAGCGCGTTCTCGCGGGCCAGCTCCCGGACCTTCACGAAGCGGTGGGCGCCGGGGCCGCCGTGCAGGTCGACCACGGCGGCGCCGTTTCCGCAGATGGCGAGGCCGTGCCCGTGGACGTGCTCGCTGACGACGTCCATCCAGCGGGCGGGGCGGCCGGTGACGAAGAAGACCTCGATCCCCGCCTTCTCGGCGGACGCCAGGGCGGCGACCGTGCGCGGGGAGACCGACTTGTCGTCGCGCAGCAGGGTGCCGTCCAGGTCGGTGGCGATCAGGCGCGGGCGCACGGCGGCGGCCGGGGTCTCGGGCTGTCGGGTCGCTGAGGTCACCCGGCCATTGTCACGCAGATGCCCGCACGCCCGTGCGGGAGTCCGCACATCTGTGAGCTACGGCTCTCATCGGTGCCCCGCCCGGTCAGCGCAGCTGGGCCGGCGCCTCTATGGCGATCTTCTCGAAGACCTTGTCGTCCGCGGCAAAGTCCGAACCGGGGATCGGCCAGTGCACGACGATCTCGGTGAAGCCCAGGTCCCGGTGCCGTCCCGCGAAGTCCACGAACGCGTCCACGGACTCCAGTGGCCGGCCGCGGTCCGGGGTGAAGCCGGTGAGCAGCACCTTGTCGAGCTCGGCCACGTCGCGGCCGATCTCGGCGCAGGCGTCGGCCAGCTTCTCGGCCTGCCCCCGCAGGGCCCGCGCCGACTGCTCCGGAGTGCCGTTCTCGTACAGCTTCGGGTCGCCGGTGGTCACCCATGCCTGCCCGTACCGCGCGGCCAGCCGCAGCCCGCGCGGACCGGTGGCGGCCACCGCGAACGGCAGCCGGGGCCGCTGGACACAGCCGGGGATGTTGCGCGCTTCGTGCGCCGCGTAGAAGTCGCCCGTGTACGACACCGACTCCTCCGTGAGCAGCCGGTCGAGCAGCTGGAGGAACTCGGCGAACCGGTCGGCCCGCTCGCGCGGCGTCCACGGCTCCTGGCCGAGCGCCGTGGCGTCGAAGCCGGTGCCGCCCGCTCCTATGCCCAGGGTGACCCGTCCGCCGGAGATGTCGTCGAGGGAGATCAGCTCCTTGGCGAGCGTGACCGGGTGCCGGAAGTTCGGCGAGGTCACCAGGGTGCCCAGGCGCATCCGCTCCGTGACCGCCGCGGCGGCGGTCAGGGTCGGCACGGCACCGAACCACGGGCCGTCCCGGAAAGTCCGCCAGGACAGGTGGTCGTAGGTGTACGCGCTGTGGAAGCCGAGCTGCTCGGCACGAGTCCAGGTCGAACGGCCGCCCTCGTGCCAGCGGCGGTACGGGAGGATCACGGTGCTCAGACGCAGACTCATGCCGTCGAGCCTATGCGGACGGCCAGGTTTCACGTGAAACGACCAGACGGGTTTCACGTGGAACCGTCGCTGCCGTCATCGCACGCGGCTGCTCAGCCAGGGGGTGAGCAGAACCATCGGCACGAGTTCCTTGTGCGCGCGGTCGCCGGGCAGCGGCACGATCAGGCGGTAGCCGGGCGGAAAACGGCGGGCCCGGACATGAGCCAGACCGCCGAAGACGGAGCGGAGGAACGCGGGCACGTCGTCACGTGGGATGTCGGGGCACTCCACGGTGTCGACCGTGATCAGCGCGTCGTCCTCGGGAAAGAGCCGCACGCTCACCCGGGGCACCCCGCCGAACTCGGCGAAGGCCTCGTGGGGGAGGGAGCCGTCGGGATCGGTGGTCACGCCCAGGCCCGCGGCGCTGCGACGGGACGTCTGATCGGCGCCGATGTCATGGGTCACCTCGATCTCCCGCGCGTACTCCGCGGCGACGGCGACGAGGGCGGCCACGGCGGACTCGGTGGTCGGCAGATGCTCCATGCCGTCGATCATGCAGGGTCAGTGCGTACCGGGGAAGCGCAGGTAGCGCGGCGGTACGGCCTTGGTCAGCCAGACCCCGTTCGCGCTGACGTGGAAGACATGGCCGTCGCGGTGCATGGCGGCGGCGTCCACCGACAGCACGACCGGCCGGCCGCGGCGTGCGCCGACCCGGGTGGCGGTCTCCCGGTCCGGCGAGAGATGCACGTCGTGCCGGTTCATGGGGCGCAGGCCCTCGGTGCGGATCGCGTCGAGGACGCGGGCCACGGTCCCGTGGTACAGGTACGGCGGCGGGTCCGCCGCGGGCAGCCCGAGTTCCACGTCGACGCTGTGGCCCTGACTGGCCCGGATGCGGCCGCCCTCGACGGCGAAGCGCCGTTTGTCGTTGGTGGCGACCACGTGGTCCAGCTCGTGCCGGGTGAAGCGGAAGCCGTGCGCGGCCGCCGCGGCGATCAGTGTGTCGATCTCGACCCAGCCGGCCTCGTCGAGCGTGAGCCCGATCCGCTCCGGCTGGTGCCGCAGATGCTTCGACAGGTACTTGGACACCTTCACGGTGCGTCTGTCGTCCATGGGTTCTCTGTTCATACGACCAGCGTGCCGAGCGGGGCGGGCGGCGCGCGATCGATTTTCCGTGGGCTAGAGCCGCGGTGACACCCGGCTCAGCCGGCGCAACGCCCCCGGCAGGAAGCGGGACATGAGATGGGCGCCGCGGGCCTCGGGCGTGACGGGGACGACGGCCCGGTCGTGCACGACGGCCTCCAGGATCGCGCCGGCGACCTTCTCGGGCGGGTAGTTGCGCCTGCCGTACAGCCGTGCGGTGCGCTGTTGCAGGCGCTTCTCCTCGCTCGCGTCGACCCCGGCGAAGCGCGCCGTCGAGGTGATGTTGGTGTTGACGATGCCGGGGCAGATCGCGGTGACGCCGATGCCCTGCCCGGACAGTTCGGCGCGCAGGCACTCGCTGAGCATCAGCACGGCCGCCTTCGAGGTGCTGTAGGCGGGCAGCAGCCGGGAGGGCAGGAAGGCGGCCGCCGACGCGGTGTTCACGATGTGCCCGCCCTGTCCCCGCTCGGCCATCTGCCGGCCGAAGAGACGGCAACCGTGGATCACGCCCCACAGATTGACGTCGAGAACCTTCTTCCAGTCCTCCGGCGTCGTCTCGAAGAAGGAGCCGGACAGGCCGATCCCGGCGTTGTTCACGAGGACGTCGACCACGCCGTACTCGGCGGCGACCCTGGCCGCGAGCTTCTCCATGGACTGCTCGTCGGAGACGTCGGCGGTCTCCGCCCAGGCCTGCCGGGCACCCGCCAGCCGCGCCAGCTCCGCGGTGCGGGCCGCGGACCCGGCGTCCCGGTCGACGGCCACCACACGCGCGCCGGCCTCGGCGAACGCGAGCGCCGTCGCCCGTCCGATGCCGCTGCCCGCACCGGTGACCAGGACCAGCTGACCGCCGAAACGGTCGGCGTGCCTGCCGCTCGCCGACACCTCGGTCCGCCCGTCCTCGACGGTGGTGACGAACTCCGAGATCCAGTCCGCCAGCCGGTCGGGCCGGGTGCGCGGCACCCAGTGCTTGGCGGGCAGGGTGCGGCGGGTGAGCCGCGGCGCCCACTGCTCCAGTTCGTCGTAGAGCCGCTCCGACAGGAAGGCGTCCCCGAGGGGCGTGACGAGCTGGACGGGCGCGTGCGCGTGGGCGTCGGCGCGCGGGTTCCGCAGCCGGGGCCGGACGTTGTCCCGGTACAGCCAGGCACCGTGCGCGGCGTCCGTGGGCAGGGACGCGGTCGGGTAGTCGCCGGCGGGCACCTGCTCCACGCGCCGCAGGATCCCCGGCCAGCGCTTGCCGAGGGGGCCGCGCCAGGCCAGTTCGGGCAGCACCGGCGTGTGCAGCAGGTAGACGTACCAGGACTTGGCGCCCTGGCCGAGGAGCTGGCCCACCCGGCGGGGCGTGGGCCGCTTGATCCGCCGGTTGATCCAGTGGCCGAAGTGGTCGAGGGACGGCCCCGACATGGAGGTGAAGGACGCGATCCGGCCCTTGGTGCGCTCGACCGTGACGAACTCCCACGACTGCACCGAGCCCCAGTCGTGACCCACCAGGTGCACGGGCCGGCCGGGGCTGACCGCGTCCGCCACGGCCAGGAAGTCGTCCGTCAGCTTCTCCAGCGTGAACCCGCCGCGCAGCGGGCTCGGCGCGCTGGAGCGGCCATGGCCCCGGACGTCGTAGAGCACCACGTGGAACCGGCCGGCGAGGCGGCCGGCCACCTCGGACCAGACCTCCTTGCTGTCCGGGTAGCCGTGCACCAGGACGACCGTCGGCCGCTGCGGGTCGCCCAGCTCGGCCACGCACAGCTCCACATCGCCCGACCGCACCCAGCGCTCCCGCGCACCGTCCAGCACCGCCATCGCTCCTCCGCCCAGTGCCGCCCGCGCGGCAGTTCGTCGTTCGGCCGGTGGGGGTCCGGCCGCCCCGTCGCACCCGTCCCGGCCGCCCCCGCCGGCCGCGCTGCTCGCTCGTCACGTGACGCCGCCGAATCTCCCAGTTGTTAGACCAAGCGTCAATAGGGCGGTCGCGGCGCCGGCCTCGCAGGCCTCGCCATGGCCCTCAGGTACGGCGTCCCCTACGGGCCCGTACTACTCGAGTCTGACCCCAAGACGGCTCTCCGGTCTGACGACCGGGGTGGTGGGCGTCACTACTGTCGTGGACGTGACTGTGATCGCGACCGAAAGCCTGAGCAAGCGGTTCCCCCGGGTGACCGCGCTCGACCGGCTCTCCGTGGACATCGGATCCGGTGTGACCGGACTCGTGGGCGCCAACGGCGCCGGCAAGTCCACTCTGATCAAGATCCTGCTGGGTCTGTCTCCCGCCACCGAGGGCCGGGCCGAAGTGCTCGGTCTCGACGTCGCGACCAAGGGCGCCGACATCCGCGAGCGGGTCGGCTACATGCCGGAGCACGACTGCCTGCCACCCGACGTCTCGGCCACCGAGTTCGTCGTCCACATGGCGCGCATGTCCGGCCTGCCGCCCACCGCCGCCCGCGAACGGACCGCCGACACCCTGCGCCACGTCGGCCTGTACGAGGAGCGCTACCGCCCCATCGGCGGCTACTCGACCGGCATGAAGCAGCGCGTGAAGCTCGCGCAGGCCCTCGTCCACGACCCGCAACTGGTCTTCCTGGACGAGCCGACCAACGGCCTCGACCCGGTCGGCCGCGACGAGATGCTCGGCCTCATCCGCCGCGTCCACACCGACTTCGGCATCTCGGTCCTCGTCACCTCCCACCTCCTCGGCGAACTGGAACGCACCTGCGACCACGTGGTCGTCGTCGACGGCGGCAAGCTGCTGCGCTCCAGCTCCACCACCGACTTCACCCAGACCACGACGACCCTCGCGATCGAGGTCACCGACTCCGACGAGCACCCCGACGGCACCCGCGCCGTCCGCGACGCGCTCCACGCGCGCGGGGTGACCACCGAGGACGGCAGCGGACTGCCCGGCGCCGGCCACGTCCTGCTGCTCAGCGCGTCGGGCGACGAGACGTACGACCTCGTCCGCGACGTCATCGCGGACCTCGGCCTCGGCCTGGTGCGCATGGAGCAGCGCAGGCACCACATCTCGGAGGTCTTCAAGGACAGCGACGCAGCACGGAAGGAGGCGGTCGGCCATGGCAACTGAACAGCCCCTGCCGGCACCGGCCACGATGCCGGGCGACCAGACCCGCATCCACAACATCGGCTACCGCAGCTACGACGGCCCCCGCCTCGGCCGCGCCTACGCCCGCCGCTCCCTGTACTCGCAGTCCCTGCGCGGCGCCTACGGCCTCGGCCGCTCGGCCAAGTCCAAGGTGCTGCCGATGCTGCTGTTCGTGGTGATGTGCCTGCCCGCCGGCATCATGGTCGCCGTCGCCGTCGCCACCAAGGCGAACGACCTGCCGCTGGACTACACGCGCTACGCGATCGTCCTCCAGGCCGTCATCAGCCTCTACGTCGCCTCCCAGGCACCCCAGTCCGTCTCGCGCGACCTGCGCTTCAAGACGGTGCCGCTCTACTTCTCGCGGCCCATCGAGACCGCCGACTACGTCCGCGCCAAGTACGCGGCACTGGCCTCGGCCCTGTTCGTCCTCACCGCCGCGCCCCTGCTGGTCCTCTACGTGGGCGCCCTGCTCGCCAAGCTCGACTTCGCGGACCAGACCAAGGGATTCGGACAGGGACTCGTCTCCGTGGCACTGCTCTCGCTGCTCTTCGCCGGCCTCGGCCTGGTCGTCGCCTCGGTCACCCCGCGCCGCGGCTTCGGCATCGCCGCCGTCATCGCCGTCCTGACCATCACCTACGGCGCGGTCTCCACCCTCCAGGCCATCGCCGACGTCCAGGGCAGCACCTCAGCCGTGCCCTGGATCGGCCTGTTCTCGCCGATCACCCTCATCGACGGCGTGCAGTCCGCCTTCCTGGGCGCCACGTCCTCCTTCCCCGGCGGAACCGGCCCGAGCACCGCCGAGGGCGCGTTCTACGTCCTTGTCACCCTCGGCCTGATCGCCGGCGCCTACGGCCTCCTGATGCGCCGCTACAAGAAGGTGGGACTGTGACCACGCTCAGCATCGACCACGTCTCCCGCTGGTTCGGCAACGTGGTCGCCGTCAACGACATCACCATGACGATCGGCCCCGGCGTCACCGGCCTCCTCGGCCCGAACGGCGCCGGGAAGTCCACCCTGATCAACATGATGGGCGGCTTCCTCGCCCCCTCCACCGGCACCGTCACCCTCGACGGGCAGCAGGTCTGGCGCAACGAGGCCATCTACAAGCACATCGGCGTCGTCCCCGAGCGCGAGGCGATGTACGACTTCCTCACCGGCCGCGAGTTCGTCCTCGCCAACGCCGAGCTGCACGGCCTCGGCGCCAGGGCGGCCGACCAGGCGCTCGCCACGGTCGAGATGGCCTACGCGCAGGACCGCAAGATCGCCACGTACTCCAAGGGCATGCGGCAGCGCGTGAAGATGGCCTCCGCCCTCGTCCACCAGCCCTCCCTGCTCCTGCTCGACGAGCCGTTCAACGGCATGGACCCGCGCCAGCGCATGCAGCTGATGGACCTGCTGCGCCGCATGGGCGACGAGGGCCGCACCGTGCTGTTCTCCTCGCACATCCTCGAAGAGGTCGAACAGCTCGCCTGGCACATCGAGGTCATCGTCGCCGGACGCCACGCGGCCAGCGGCGACTTCCGCAAGATCCGCCGTCTGATGACCGACCGGCCGCACCGCTACCTGGTGCGCTCCAGCGACGACCGGGCCCTCGCCGCCGCGCTGATCGCCGACCCGTCGACGTCCGGCATCGAGGTCGACCTCGCCGAGGGCGCCCTGCGCGTCCAGGCCGTCGACTTCGGCCGGTTCACGGCCCTGCTGCCCAAGGTCGCCCGCGACCACGGCATCCGGCTGCTCACGGTCTCGCCGTCCGACGAGTCCCTCGAGTCCGTCTTCTCGTATCTCGTCGCGGCGTAGGAGGCCGAAGAATGTACGACCCCACAGTCGCCCGGCTCACCTACCGGGCCCTGCTCGGCCGCCGCCGGGCCCTCATCCTCGGCGCGCTCCCGCTGCTGCTGCTCGTCATCGCCGTGGTGGTGCGGGCCCTCACCGGAGCCGACGACCAGACGGCCTCGGACGTGCTCGGCGGGTTCGCCCTCGCCACCATGGTGCCGATCATCGGCGTCATCGCCGGCACCGGCGCCATCGGCCCCGAGATCGACGACGGCTCGGTCGTCTACCTGCTGTCCAAGCCGATCAAGCGGCCGACGATCATCTTCACCAAGCTGATCGTCGCCGTCGCCGTGACCATGGTCTTCTCCGCCGTGCCCACGCTGCTCGCCGGGCTGATCCTCAACGGCAACGGCCAGCAGGTCGCCGTCGCCTACACGATCGCCGCGCTGGTCGCCTCCATCGCCTACGCCGCGCTCTTCCTGCTGCTGGGCACGGTGTCCCGGCACGCGGTGGTCTTCGGCCTGGTCTACGCCCTCGTCTGGGAGGCCCTGTTCGGCTCCCTGGTGCCGGGCGCCCGCACGCTGAGCGTCCAGCAGTGGTCGCTCGCGGTGGCCCAGAAGGTCGCCGACGGCAACCTGGTCACCTCCGACGTGGGCCTGCCGACCGCGACGGTGCTGCTGGTCGGGGTCACCGTGCTCGCGACCTGGTACGCCGGCCAGAAGCTGCGGTCGCTCACGCTCGCGGGGGAGGAGTGACCGGGCCGCACCGGCCCCGACGGCGGCGCGGGCGGAAGGCGCCGTACGTCCGCTTTTAATCGGTGGCACCCGGCTTGCCGTACCGGCACTGTGGTGGATGCACGAGGCCGGACGGCACCGGCGAATCGGCGGCCGCTTCGAGCACGCGGGACACCTCGCGTGGGCCGACCGACGGGGACGCCGGTGCCGCCCGGACCGTGCCGGCGAAGGAACGGCCCCGGAGGTCCGGGGCCCGCCCTCGGGCCGCCGTCAGGCCGACAGCAGCCGCTCCAGCACCACGGCGATCCCGTCCTCGTCGTTCGAGGACGTCACCTCGTCGGCCACGGCCTTCAGCTCCTCGTGGGCGTTGGCCATCGCCACGCCCCGGGCGGCCCAGCCGAACATCGGGACGTCGTTGGGCATGTCCCCGAAGGCGATCGTGTCCGCCGCCTTCAGCCCGAGCCGGCGGGCCGCCAGCGACAGCCCCGTCGCCTTCGACAGCCCCAGCGGAAGAAGCTCGACGACCCCGGCACCGGCCATGACGACCGTGACGAAACCGCCCGCGGCCTGCCGGGCGGCCTCCGCCAGCTCGTCGTCCGACAGCGTCGGATGCTGGATGTAGATCTTGTTCAGCGGAGCGGACCACAGATCCGACGCGTCGGTGAACGGAACCGCCGGAAGATGACCGCCGACCGCGTAACCCGGCCCGACCAAAACATCGCCCTCCAGGCCGTCGCGGCTGGCCGCCAGGTACAGCGGCCCGGTCTCCGCCTCGATCTTGGCCAGCGCCACCCCGGCCAGCTGGCGGTCCAGCGTGACGGAGGTCAGCAGCCGGTGCTCCCCGGCGTGGTACACCTGCGCGCCCTGGCCGCAGACGGCGAGGCCGTCGTACCCCAGGTCGTCCAGTATGTGCCGGGTCCACGGCACCGCACGCCCGGTGACGACGATGTGGGCCGCGCCCGCCGCGGTGGCCGCGGCGAGCGCCTCACGGGTGCGCGACGAGACCGTGTCGTCGCCGCGCAGCAGCGTGCCGTCGAGATCGGTGGCGATCAGCCGGTACGGGAAACCCCCGGCGGAACCGGCCTCGGGCGCCACGGCGGAACCGGCCTCGGCGGAAGCGGTGTCAGTCACTTGGCCACCGGCTCCAGGACCTCCCGGCCGCCCAGGTACGGGCGCAGCACCTCGGGCACGCGCACCGAGCCGTCGGCCTGCTGGTGGTTCTCCAGGATCGCCACGATCGTGCGCGGCACCGCGCACAGCGTGCCGTTGAGCGTCGCCAGCGGGCGCACCTTCTTGTCCTCGCGGACGCGGATCGACAGGCGGCGGGACTGGAACTCGGTGCAGTCCGAGGTCGAGGTCAGCTCGCGGTACTTGCCCTGGGTCGGGATCCACGCCTCGCAGTCGTACTTGCGCGAGGCCGAGGAGCCCAGGTCGCCCGAGGCCACGTCGATCACCCGGAACGGCAGCTCCAGCGAGGTCAGCCACTGCTTCTCCCACTCCAGCAGGCGCTGGTGCTCGGCCTGCGAGTCCTCGGGGAGGACGTAGGAGAACATA
>NZ_WWHX01000728.1 GCF_009862125.1 Streptomyces sp. SID5910 | reverse complement strand
GGGCGGGGGCGGCGGGTCAGCTGCACGGTGGCGCTCGCCGTGGCGGGGGCGCTGGCCGCCGTGACGGTCGGCTCGGTGTTCCTGTTCGACCTGCTGCCCGGCGACCGCCGGGACAGCGCGGGCGGCGACGCCGACCACGGCACCCGCTCGCCGTCCGCCTCCGCCCCGGGGGACGGGCAGGGCACCGTCCCGGCCGCCTACCTCGGCACCTGGGAGGGCCAGGGCACCGCCCTCGGCGGCACCCTGCCGGCGGGCACCTTCCGCGTCACCGTCCACCGGGCCGGCATCGGCCAGGAGTTGGGGCGGCTGCGCCAGACCGACCAGCTGGGCGGCGAGTGCGTCGACGTCCTGACGCTCAAGCAGGTGACGGAGAAGCAGATCGTCGCCGCGTCGGTCGGCGCCGAGGGCAACCACGGCGGCTGCAACCAGGCGGCCACGACCGTGCGCCTCACCCCGGTCGGTGACGACCTCCAGTACGCCTCCGAGAGCGCCGAGTCGGGCAAGCCGGAGGCTCGGCTGTCGAAGGTCGGGTAGGCGCAAGGGCCACCGGGCGCCCGGCCCGCCCCCATAGGGTGTCCGCGTGCTGAGCGTCGATGTGCTGGTCCTCCTCGTCGCCGCGCTCTGGGGCGCCGCGACGGGGGCCCTGCTGCCGCGGGCGGCCTACCGTTTCTCCGCGCCCTCGGGAGAGGCGTGGCGCGAGGCGTGCCCGGCCGCGCACCCGGTCCGGGGCTGGCTCGGACCGGCACGCTGCGGCCAGTGCGCGGCCGGCGCGGTGGGGGCGGGCCCGCCCACGGCCGCCGCCGGGCCCGCCCCGGTGTCGTACGGTCCCGGCGCCGCCGTTCCCGCCGCCCTCACCGCCCTGGTCTGCGTCGCCCTCGCCGCCGCCACCGGGACCCGGCCCGAGCTGGCCGTCTGGCTGCTGCTTGCGCCGGCCGGCGTGCTGCTGGCCCTCGTCGACGTGCGGGTGCGGCGGCTGCCCGACCCGCTGACCCTGCCGCTCGCGGGCACCGCGCTCGCCCTGCTCGGCGTCACCGCGCTCGTGCCCGAGCACGCCGGGGAGTGGACCACCGCCCTGCTGGGCACTCTCGCCCTGGGCGCCGGCTATTTGGCGCTGTTCCTCATCAACCCGGCCGGCATGGCCTTCGGTGACGTCAAGCTCGCGCTGGGCGCCGGTGCCGTCCTCGGCTGGTACGGCTGGCCGACGCTGATGCTGGGCACCTTCGCCGGGTTCCTGCTCGGGGCGCTGTACGGGGGCGCCCTCGTCGTCGCGGGCCGGGCGGGGCGCGGTACGGCCATCGCCTTCGGCCCGTTCCTGCTCGCGGGCGCCTTCCTCGGCGTCCTCGCGGGCGCGTACGCGGCCTGAGCGCGGCCGGGGAGAAGGGCTGGCGTAGGCTGGCCGAGTCCGTCCACAACCCTTACGAAAGGGACGCCGGTGACCGAGAAGGCCGACCTTCAGCCCATCCTCGACCGTGCCGCCGCCGGTGGGCGGATCACCCCCGAAGAGGCCCTGGTCCTCTACCGCGACGCCCCGCTGCACGCGCTGGGCGCCGCCGCCGACGCCGTCCGCAGGCGCCGGTACGCGGGTACCGAGCACATCGCGACGTACATCATCGAGCGGAACATCAACTACACGAACGTGTGCGTCACGGCGTGCAAGTTCTGCGCCTTCTACGCGGCCCCCAAGGACACCAAGAAGGGCTGGAGCCGCGACCTCGACGACATCCTGCGCCGCTGCGCGGAGACCGTCGAGCTGGGCGGCACGCAGATCATGTTCCAGGGCGGCCACCACCCGGACTACGGCGTCGAGTACTACGAGAAGCACTTCGCGGCCATCAAGAAGGAGTTCCCCCAGCTCGTCATCCACAGCCTGGGGGCGAGCGAGGTCGAGCACATGGCGCGGATCTCGAAGGTGTCGGTCGAGGAGGCCATCACCCGGATCCACGCGGCCGGGCTCGACTCCTTCGCCGGCGCCGGCGCCGAACTCCTGCCCGAGCGCCCGCGCAAGGCCATCGCGCCGCTGAAGGAGTCCGGCGAGCGCTGGCTGGAGATCATGGAGATCGCGCACGGGCTGGGCGTCGAGTCGACGTCGACCATGCTGATGGGCACCGGCGAGACCAACGCCGAGCGCATCGAGCACCTGCGCATGATCCGGGACGTGCAGGACCGCACCGGCGGCTTCCGCGCCTTCATCCCGTACACCTACCAGCCCGAGAACAACCACCTGAAGGGCCGCACGCAGGCCACGCTCTTCGAGTACCTGCGGATGATCGCCATCGCCCGGCTGTTCATGGACAACGTCGCCCACATCCAGGGCTCCTGGCTCACCACGGGCAAGGAGGTCGGCCAGCTCTCCCTGCACTACGGCGCCGACGACCTCGGCTCGATCATGCTGGAGGAGAACGTGGTGTCCTCCGCCGGTGCCAAGCACCGCTCCAACCGGCTGGAGATCATCGACCTGATCCGCAAGGCGGGTCGCGTCCCGGCGCAGCGCGCCACGACGTACGAGCACCTCGTCGTGCACGACGACCCGGCGAACGACCCGGTCGACGAGCGCGTCGTCTCCCACATCTCGTCCACGGCGATCGAGGGCGGCACGGCCCACCCCGAGCTGAAGCTGCTCGCTTCCAACTGACGCCGCTGTGCTGACGATCCACGTCTGTGAGGCCTCGCCCGAGGCGGCCGTCGTGGTCGACGGCGCGCATCTCGCCGCCGTCGGCCCGTACGAGGCACTGGCCGCCGACCATCCGCGGGCGCGGGTGCGCCGGTGGCCCGGCCTCATGACGCCCGGGCTGCTCAACCCGTACGGTCCGGAACTGCTGGAGCAGGCCTACCATCCCGACCCGCGTGAAGCGGACCGGCTCGGCACCGAGCCGGTCTTCGGGGAGCGCGCGCGGGCACTTCTCGACGGCAACCCGGCTGCCCGGGGTGCCAGCGCGCGCCGCGGAGTGCAGCGCATGCTGGCGCACGGCACGGTCGCCGTCGCCGGTGAACTGCGGGGCCGCGCGGCCCTGGACGCGGTGCGCGGAGCGGGGCTCGCCCTGGCGGGGCGTCCGGCCACGTTGCCCGGGCCCGCGTCGTTCTCACCGGTGCCGCTCGTGCTGCTTCCCGCGCTCGCTCCCGGAAATCCCGCGCGGTTCGCGGTGTTCGACGTGCCCGACCGGGCCGCGCTCGTGCGGGACGGCGCGTCCACGTGCGTGGCCACCGTCGTCGCGGGCCGCCTGGTGCACCGGCGGCGCTGAGCGCGCGGCCCCGCCTACGCGCCGAACGCCGTCCCGAACGCCCCGGCCTCCTGCGCCACGCCGCTGCACGTGGTCAGCGCGTCCTCGGCGGAGGCGTCGTCCGCGCACTGCTGGTCCCGGAACGCCGCCCACATCGACACCCACGCGACGCCCTTCTCCTCGGCGAAGGCGCGGACCTCCGCCGCGTCCGCGAGGGTGAACGTCTCGCCGGCGACGTCGTTGACGCCGAGCATCGAGGTGAGCGCCATGCCCCGCCAGGCGTCCGCGTCCGACGTCCCGAAGACCTTCCGCAGCTGCGTGTGGGCGGCCTTCGCCGAGGTCAGGGCGTACTCGCCCATGTCGCCGTCGTAGGACTCGCCGTAGTTCATGGTCATGAGGTCGACCGTGGAGACCCGTACGCCGTGGTCGTTGGCGGAGGCCAGCAGCGCGAGGGAGTCGGCGTCCAGGCCCGAGGGCATCACCGGGAGGGTGAAGGAGACCTCCAGGTCGCCGCGTTCCTTCTGGAGCAGCGCGATGGCCTCCGAGCGCAGGGCGACCGAGTCGGCGTCGGTCAGTTCGTCGCCCTCGACGTCGAAGTCCGCCCGGGTGGCGCCCGCCGCGTCCAGGGCCGCGCCGTAGGCCGCCGCCAGCGCGGAGGCGCTGTCGCAGACGGCCGCCAGTTCCTTGCCGGAGGCGCCGCCGAAGGAGACGCGGACGTCGGCGTCGGACTCCTTCAGCTTCGCGACGCGGGAGGCGACCGAGGCGTCGCCGACCTCATGGGTGCCGTTCCAGCTGGGGGTGCAGTCGTCGCCGGACGCGATCACGAACGCCAGGTTGTACGCCGCCGGGGAGCCCGCCGCGTCCTGCGCGGAGGCCGTGGTGGCGCTGACGTAGGGGGCGTAGGAGGTGCCCGTGTCGGCGGAGGGCGCGGCGGAGCCGGACGGTGCCGCGCCGGCCGCGTCGGTCGTGCCGTCCTGCCCGGAACAGCCGGCCAGGGCCATGGCCAGCAGCAGGGCGCACCCGGCGGCCGCCTTCCGGTATGCCCTCATGTGCGTACGCTCCCGTTCTCGTCGTCGGACGAGTGAATGTCTCACGGGCGGCTGGGTCTTCTCTGAGAGAAGTCCGAGCTTTTGCGGAGTTTCCCAGCGGACGGACAGGTTGCGCCGGGTTTCACCGTGAACGCACAACGAAGTCCCAGGGTGCGACAGACAAGGCTCCCTAACGTCCGGGGAATGCACTCCGAGCCTGCCTTCGAAAGCCGCGCCGCCCTGGGCGAGAGGCCCGCGCGCGGTCGCCGCCGTCCACGCGGCAACGGGTCCGCCGAAGGGCCCGTGTTCGTCGACACCTCCGGACGCCGGGCCCGGCTGCTGCGCCGGCTGGGGCTCCTCGTCGGCGCCGTCTGCGTCGGCTACGCGGCCGTGCTGGGCCTCGCCTTCATGGGCATCGGCACCTCGGTCAGCCCGTCCTCGCTGCTGCCCTTCGGGGGCGGCCAGGACGGCCAGGGCCCGGGAGGCGGCACGCGCC
>NZ_WWHX01000727.1 GCF_009862125.1 Streptomyces sp. SID5910 | reverse complement strand
TGCCGCTGCCGCCGCGCCGGGCGGCGACGATCTCCGCCGCGATCGACAGGGCGGTCTCCTCGGGCGTACGGGCGCCGAGGTCCAGGCCGATGGGCGACCTGAGCCGGGACAGCTCCCGGTCGGTGACGCCGGCCTCGCGCAGGCGCGCCTCGCGGTCCAGGTGGGTGCGCCGGGAGCCCATCGCACCGACGTACGCGACCGGCAGGCGCAGGGCGACCTCCAGGAGCGGTACGTCGAACTTGGTCTCGTGGGTGAGGACGCACAGCACCGTGCGCGCGTCGGTCGGGGTGCCCCGCAGATAGCGGTGCGGCCAGTCGACGACGACCTCGTCGGCGTCCGGGAAGCGGGCCCTGGTCGCGAAGACGGGCCGGGCGTCGCACACGGTCACGTGGTAGCCGAGGAAGCTGCCGACGCGGGCCAGTGCGGAGGCGAAGTCGATCGCCCCGAAGACGATCATGCGGGGGGCCGGGACGGAGGTCTCGATCAGCAGCGTCAGCGGCGCGCCGCACCGCGAGCCCTGTTCCCCGATCTCCAGCGTGCCGGTGCGGCCGGCGTCCAGGAAGGCGCCCGCCTCGGCGGCCGCCGTGCGGTCCAGCTCGGGGTGCGCGCCGAAGCCGCCGGTGCGGGAGCCGTCCCGGCGGACGGTCATGGCGCGGCCCGCAAGTTCCGCCGGGCCGTCCACGATCCGTGCCAGCGCCGCCGCCTCCCCCCGCGCGGCGGAGGCGAGAGCGGCGGCGACGGCCGGGCGGGCGGGGTCGTCCGCCTGTAGCGGTGTGACGAGGATGTCGATGACTCCGCCGCAGGTCAGACCCACGGCGAAGGCGTCCTCGTCGCTGTAGCCGAAGCGCTCGAGGACGGTCCGCCCGTCCTGGAGCGACTGCCGGCACAGCTCGTACACGGCCCCTTCCACACAGCCTCCGGAGACGGAGCCGATCACCGTGCCGCCGGCGTCCACCGCGAGGGCGGCGCCGGGCGGACGGGGGGCGCTGCCGCCGACGGCCACGACGGTGGCCACGGCGACGTCACGTCCCTGCTCGACCCACCGGTGCAGCTCTTCGGCGATGTCCAGCATGGTCGGTCTCCTTGCCCGCGGTGATACGGAAGGGGTTCCCCGGGGATCGGCTAGTGCACGCCCATCCAGCTCTCGATGGGGTTGAGGGCGAAGTAGACGACGAAGATCACCGTCAGTGCCCACATGAACGCGCCGATCTCCCGTGCCTTGCCCTGCGCGACCTTGATGGCCACGTAGGAGATGACACCGGCGGCGACACCGGTGGTGATGGTGTACGTGAACGGCATCAGGACGACGGTCAGGAAGACCGGGATCGCGGTGCCCCGGTCGGCCCAGTCCACGTGCCGGGCGTTCATCATCATCATCGCGCCGATGACGACCAGGGCGGCCGAGGCGACCTCCTGCGGCACCAGCGCGGTGATCGGGGTGAAGAAGAGGCAGGCCGCGAAGAACGCGCCGGTGACGACCGAGGAGAGTCCGGTGCGGGCTCCCTCGCCGACGCCGGTCGCGGACTCGACGAAGACGGTCTGGCCGGAGCCGCCCGCCACGCCGCCGATGGCACCGCCGGCGCCGTCGATGAACAGCGCCTTCGACAGGCCCGGCATACGGCCCTTGTCGTCGGCGAGGTTGGCCTCGGTGCCGACGCCGATGATGGTGGCCATCGCGTCGAAGAACCCGGCCAGCACCAGGGTGAAGACGATCATGCCGACGGTCATCGCGCCGACGTCGCCCCAGCCGCCGAACTCCACGTGCCCGAAGAGGGAGAAGTCGGGCATGGAGACGGCACTGCCGTGCAGCTCGGGAGCGCCGTTGGCCCACTGCTTGGGGTCGATGACCCCGGCGGCGTTCAGCACGGCCGCGACGACGGTTCCGGTGACGATGCCGATCAGGATCGCGCCGGGGGTGTTGCGCGCCTGGAGCATGAAGATCAGGAGCAGGGTGCCCGCGAAGAGCAGGACCGGCCAGCCGGCGAGTTCACCGGCCGGGCCGAGCGTGAGCGGGGTGGCCTTGCCCGGGTGGACGAAACCGCCCTTCACCAGGCCGATGATCGCGATGAACAGGCCGATGCCCATGGTGATGCCGTGCTTGAGGGCGAGCGGGATCGCGTTCATGATCATCTCGCGCAGCCCGGTGACCACGAGCAGCATGATGACCACGCCGTACATCACGCACATGGCCATGGCCTGGCCCCAGGTCATCTGGGGGACGACCTGTCCGGCGATCACTCCGGACACCGAGAGTCCGGCGGCCAGGGCGAGCGGCACCTTGCCGACGAAGCCCATGAGGAGCGTGGTGACCGCCGCGGCGAGCGCCGTCGCGGTGATCAGAGCCTTCTGGCTCAGGGTGTTGCCGGCGACGTCCTCGCCGCCGAGCAGGATGGGGTTGAGCAGGACGATGTACGCCATCGCCATGAAGGTGGTGATGCCGCCGCGCACCTCACGCGCCACCGTGGAGCCACGGTGGGTTATGTGGAAGTAGCGGTCGAGCCAGGACCGGCCGGCTGGGACGCGGGTGCCCGCGCCCGCATCCTCGGCTGTGGTCTTGGGCTCGACTGACTGCTGGGTCATGGGGTCGTCTCCCAAGGTTCAGAGGGGCACCCGTGTCAACCGCTGGGGCGGCTGCGGGATTTGGGACGTGCACGACCCGGGGGACGGCCCGAGACGAACGCATGGGTGGTGGTGCTGCGGGGCCCGCGAGCGAGCGGGACCCTGGGTGTGCTCCGGGCGGCGCGGAGTGTGTGACGTTCCGTGCGCCGCCCGGAGGGTCTGTGTCACGCCGTGCCGGTGAGGTGTTCCGGCCGTACCGGCGTGCGGTCGAGCGCCAGCCCGGTCGCGTTCCGGACGGCCGCGAGGACCGCCGGTGTGGACGACAGGGTGGGTGCCTCGCCGACGCCGCGCAGCCCGTACGGGGCGTGGTCGTCGGCGAGTTCGAGCACGTCGACGGGGATGGTCGGCGTGTCGAGGATCGTGGGGAGCAGGTAGTCCGTGAAGGACGGGTTCCTGACCTTGGCCGTCTTCGGGTCGACGACGATCTCCTCCATCACCGCGATGCCCATGCCCTGGACGGTGCCGCCCTGGATCTGGCCGATGACGGAGAGGGGGTTGAGCGACTTGCCGACGTCCTGGGCGCAGGCCAGTTCGATGACCTTGACCAGGCCGAGCTCGGTGTCGACCTCGACGACGGCGCGGTGCGCGGCGAAGGAGTACTGGACGTGGCCGTTGCCCTGGCCGGTGCGCGGGTCGAAGGGTTCGGTCGGCCGGTGCCGCCACTCCTCCTCGACCTCGAAGGCCTCGCCCTCCAGGACGTCCACGAGGTCGGCGAGGACCTCGCCGCCGTCGGTGACGACCTTGCCGCCCTCCAGGAGCAGTTCGGCGGTGGCCCAGGCGGGGTGGTGGGAGCCGAACCTGCGGCGCCCGGCCTCCAGGACCTGCTCGCGGACCAGTTCGCAGGCGTTCTTCACGGCGCCGCCGGTGACGTACGTCTGCCGGGAGGCCGAGGTGGAGCCGGCCGAGCCCACCTGCGTGTCGGCGGGGTGGATGGTGACCTGCGTGACGCCCAGCTCGGTGCGGGCGATCTGCGCGTGGACGGTGACGCCGCCCTGGCCGACCTCCGCCATCGCCGTGTGCACGGTGGCGACGGGCTGTCCGCCGACGACCTCCATGCGGACCCGGGCGGTGGAGTAGTCGTCGAAGCCCTCGGAGAAGCCGACGTTCTTGATGCCGACCGCGTAGCCGACGCCGCGTACGACGCCCTCGCCGTGCGTGGTGTTGGACAGACCGCCGGGCAGCTGGCGCACGTCGGCGCCCTCGCTGGACTCCCACTGGCGTTCCGGCGGCATCGGCATCGCCTTGACGCGGCGCAGGAGTTCGGCGACCGGTGCCGGGGAGTCGACCGGCTGTCCTGTGGGCATGACCGTGCCCTGCTCCATGGCGTTGAGCTGGCGGAACTCCACCGGGTCCATGCCGAGTTCCGCGGCCACCTTGTCCATCTGCGCCTCGTAGGCGAAGCACGCCTGGACCGCGCCGAAGCCGCGCATGGCGCCGCAGGGCGGGTTGTTGGTGTAGAGCGCGATCGCCTCGATGTCGACGTCGTCGATCACGTACGGGCCGGCGGACAGCGAGGAGGCGTTGCCGACGACGGCCGGGGAGGCGGAGGCGTAGGCGCCGCCGTCCAGCACGATCCGGCACCTCATGTGCGTGAGCTTGCCGTCCCGGGTGGCGCCGTGCTCGTAGTGCAGGCGGGCCGGGTGGCGGTGCACGTGCCCGAAGAAGGACTCGAAGCGGTTGTAGACGATCTTGACGGGCTTGCCGGTGCGCAGGGCGAGCAGGCAGGCGTGGATCTGCATCGACAGGTCCTCGCGCCCGCCGAACGCGCCACCGACGCCGGACAGCGTCATGCGCACCTTGTCCTCGGGCAGGCCGAGGACCGGGGCGATCTGGCGCAGGTCGGAGTGGAGCCACTGGGTGGCGACGTAGAGGTCGACGCCGCCGTCCTCGGCCGGCACCGCGAGGCCGGACTCGGGGCCGAGGAAAGCCTGGTCCTGCATACCGAAGTAATAATCGCCCTTGACGATCACGTCGGCGCGCCCGGCCGCCGCGTCGGCGTCGCCGCGGACGATCGGCTGGCGGTGCAGGATGTTGGGGTGCCGGACGTGGCCGCTGTGGTGGTCGTCGCGGTGCTCGTGGACGAGGACCGCGTCCGGGGCGGTCGCGGAGGCCTCGTCGGTGACGAGCGGCAGCTCCCGGTACTCGACCCTGATCTTGGCGGCGGCGCGGCGCGCGGTCTCCGGGTGGTCGGCGGCGACGATCGCGACCGGCTCGCCGTGGTGGCGGACCTTGCCGTGGGCGAGGACCGGGGTGTCCTGGATCTCCAGCCCGTAGTGGCGTACGTCGGTGGGCAGGTCGTCGTAGGTCATGACCGCGTAGACGCCGGGCAGCGCGAGGGCCTCGGAGGTGTCGATGGAGACGATCTCGGCGTGGGCGACCGTGGAGCGCAGGATCTGGCCCCAGAGCATGTCCTCGTGCCACATGTCGGAGGAGTACGCGAACTCGCCGGTGACCTTGAGGACGCCGTCCGGGCGGAGCGTGGACTCGCCGATGCCGCCCTTCGTCTTCGAACCCTGGGTGATCTTGGTGGGTGCGCCGTTGGCCGCCATGCTCACACCCCCTCGGACTGTCGGGCGGCGGCCAGGCGGACCGCGTCCATGATCTTCTCGTAGCCCGTGCAGCGGCACAGGTTGCCCGAGAGCGCCTCGCGGATGTCCGCGTCGGTCGGGTTCGGGTTGCGCTCCAGCATCTCGTCGGCGGCGACCAGCAGGCCCGGTGTGCAGAAGCCGCACTGGACGGCGCCGGCGTCGATGAACGCCTGCTGGACCGGCGCCAGTTCGGTGCCCTCGCCGGTCTGGGAGTCGGTGCCCCCGGCCCGCCACCGCCTGGCCTCGTCGAGCGTGGTGCCCTCGCCCGTGCCGCAGGCTCCGCCGGCGCAGCCCTCGGCCCGCTGGCGGGCGAAGTCCGCCAGCCCCTCGACGGTGACGACCTCGCGGCCCTCTGCCTGGCCGGCCGCGACCAGGCAGGCGCACACCGGCACGCCGTCCAGGCGGACCGTGCAGGAGCCGCACTCGCCCTGCTCGCAGGCGTTCTTGGAGCCGGGCAGGCCGAGCCGTTCGCGCAGCACGTAGAGCAGGGACTCGCCCTCCCACACGTCGTCGGCTTCCTGCGGGCGTCCGTTGACCGTGAAGTTGACGCGCATCACGCAGCTCCTTCCGTGGCGCGGCCGGCGCCGCGGTACGCCTCCCAGGTCCAGGTGAGGGTCCGGCGGGCCATGACGCCGACCGCGTGGCGGCGGTAGCTCGCGGTGCCCCGTACGTCGTCGATCGGGTTGCAGGCGGCGGCGCACAGGTCCGCGAACTGCTTGACGACCGACGGCGTGACGATCTTTCCGTTGTCCCAGAAGCCGCCCTCGTCGAGGGCCGCGTTCAGGAAGTCCTCGGCGGCCGCCGCCCGCACGGGGGTGGGTGCGGCCGAGCC
>NZ_WWHX01000726.1 GCF_009862125.1 Streptomyces sp. SID5910 | reverse complement strand
TAGGCCGGCCGGTGGCTGGAGGACATCACGTCGGGCGCCGACGTCAAGGGCGACGTGACGGTGGTGACGCCGAAGACCGACGCCGACGGACGCACCACGGTCGGCGTCACCGTCCGCAACACCGCGGACGCGACGAAGTCCTTCGCCGTGCAGCTGAACCTCACCAGCCCCGACGGCACCCTGCTGGACGCGGTCGTCGTCACCGTCGACGACGTGCCCGCCGGCCGGTCCGGCAGCGCCACCGCCCGCAGCAGCCACGACCTGTCCGGGGACGTGCGCGCGGTGGTGGCCCGCGCGGTGCGCTACTGACCCGGCGCGGCCCGCGGAACGAAGCGGGCCGCGCACGGGACCGGCCGGGCGGATCGTGCCGCCGCTACCGCACCAGCCACGCCGTGGTGTCCGGCCCCAGCCGGCCGTCCTCCAGGGGCACGCTGGTCAGCACCACCTCGCCCGCCGGCAGGTCGACCGGCGCGCCGGAGAGGTTGGTGACACAGCGCCAGCCGTCCGAGCGGTCGAACTGGAGCACGCCCGGCGGCACGTCGTCCGCCCAGGTCAGCGTCTCGCCGTCGAGCAGCTTGCGGCGCAGGCGCAGGGCCGTGCGGTACAGCTCCAGGGTCGAGCCCGCCACCCCGTCCTGGGCCTGGACGGAGAACTCCCCGAAGCCCGGTGGCTGCGGCAGCCAGGCCCCGCCCGCGCCGAAGCCGTACGACGGTCCGCTCGTCGTCCACGGCAGCGGCACCCGGCATCCGTCGCGGCCCTTGCGGACGTGCCCGGTCTGCTCCCAGATCGGGTCCTGGAGCACCTCGGTGGGCAGGTCGGCCACCTCGGGCAGGCCCAGCTCCTCGCCCTGGTAAACGTACGCCGAGCCGGGCAGCGCCAGCATCAGCAGCGTCGCCGCGCGCGCCCGGCGCAGGCCCGCCCGCGCGTCGACGGCCGGGGCCTTGCCGCCGGACAGCAGCCAGGCGTCCGTGTCGGTGCCGGTCGGCAGGACCAGCCGGGTGGCGTGGCGGACCACGTCGTGGTTGGACAGCACCCAGGTCGCGGAGGCCCCGGCGGCGTGCGCGTCGGCCAGCGAACCGGCGATGATCTCGCGCAGCTCCACCGCGTCCCAGCGGCCCTGGAGGTACTCGAAGTTGAAGGCCTGGCCCAGCTCGTCCGGGCGGGCGTACAGCGCGCGCCGGGCGCCCGGGACCCAGGCCTCGGCCACCGCCATCCGCGGCGGGCTGTAGGCGTCGAGGATCTTGCGCCAGTCGCGGTAGACCTCGTGCACGTCGTCGCGGTCGTAGAAGGGGTGGGTGCCCGGGGCGAACTCGGTGAGCGCGGCCTCGCTGCTCAGCTCGGGGGCGCCGAGGTCGCGCAGCGGCTCGGTGAGGTCCTTGACCAGGGCGTGGGCCACGTCGATGCGGAAGCCGTCGACGCCCCGGTCGCACCAGAACTTGAGCGTGGTGCGGAAGTCGGCGCGGACCTGCTCGTTCTCCCAGTTCAGGTCGGGCTGCTGGGGCGCGAAGAGGTGCAGGTACCACTGGCCGTCCGGCACCCGCTGCCAGGCGCTGCCGCCGAAGACGGACTGCCAGTCGGTGGGCGGCAGCTCGCCGTGTTCGCCGCGGCCGTCCCGGAAGACGTACCGGTCGCGGGCGGCCGAGCCGGGGCCGGCCTCCAGGGCCTCGCGGAACCAGGCGTGGCGGTGCGAGGTGTGGTTGGGGACCAGGTCGACGATGACCTTCAGGCCGAGCCGGTGGGCCTCGGCGGCCAGGGCGTCGAAGTCGTCCAGGGTGCCCAGGCGCGGGTCGACGTCGCGGTAGTCGTCGACGTCGTAGCCGCCGTCGGCCAGCTCGGACGGGTAGAACGGGCTGAGCCACAGGGCGTCGACGCCCAGGGCGGCCAGGTGGGTCAGGCGCTGGGTGATGCCGCGCAGGTCACCGAGCCCGTCGCCGTCGGCGTCGGCGAAGCTGCGGGGGTAGATCTGGTAGATGACGGCCTGCCGCCACCAGTTGGGGTCCTTGGACGACAGGTCGGGCGTGCTGGTGGTGCTGCGTACGGTCACGCGGTCTCCTTCGCGATGCGTGCGGGCGACACGAATAGATCTGTCCACATCACCCCAAAAGTGAACGCGCGGGTGGCGGGACGCGCCGGTGACCGTGCCCCGTCCTAGCCCTGCTCGGCGGGCCGGCGTTCGACCGCGCGCAGGTACAGGTCCACGTACCGGGGCACGTCGACGTCCAACGCCACGTCCACGAGCGGCTGTTCGCGGGTGCCCTCGTGGATCTCGGACTCGCCGGGGCGGACGCGGCGGTCGACGAGGGTCTGGCCGCGGGCCGGGCCGGGGGCGAGGGAGACCTCGACGGGCAGCCGGTGCGTGGTCAGGCCCTGCGGGTCGATCACCGCGCAGACCGCGCCCGCGTCGCCGAGGCCGCCGCCGGGGTCGGTCTCGTCGGTGGCGGGGCCGCGGTGGGCGAGCAGTTCACCGGCGAGGCGGGTGCCGGGCTCGGTGCTCGCGCGCAGGCGGCGCACGTCGGGGCCGGGGACGATCACGCGCTGGAAGACGTCCAGCCCGTACATGGTGATCGGCACCCCGGCGGTGAGCAGGATCGCGGCCGCCTCCGGGTCGTGCCAGACGTTGAACTCGGCGACCGGCGTCGCGTTCCCGGTGGCCACGGCGCCGCCCATGAACACGATCCGCTCGATGTTGCGGGTCACCTCCGGGTGGGTGCGCAGCAGCAGGGCGATGTTGGTGGCGGGCGCGGTGGGGATCAGGGTGACCGGGCGCGGGGAGGCGAGGATCTCGCGGCGCAGCAGGGTCACGGCGTCCACGTCGGCGGGGGTGCGGGTGGGCGCGGGCAGGCCGAGGTCGCCCATGCCGTCGTGGCCGTGCACGTGCCGGGCGGTGCGCACGGCCTCGATCAGCGGCCGCTCGGCGCCCCGGGCGACGGGGATCTCGGGGGCGCCGGCCTGCTCCAGCACGGTCAGGGTGTTGCGTACGACGCCGTCCACGTCGGTGTTCCCGGCCACGCAGGTGACCGCCCGCAGATCGAGCCCCGGGTGCCGCACCGCCAGCAACAGGGCCAGGGCGTCGTCGATACCGGTGTCGCAGTCGACGATCACGGGGACGGGCGGGTACGGGTACGGCTCGTTCGGCACGGCATGGCTCCTTGTGCTGCGGGGGGGCCGGTGCGGCGACCCTACGCGGCCCTGTACGGGGTACGCCGAGAGCCCCGACAGGCAGGGGGCCGTCTGGCACCGGGCGCCGAAGCCGGATGGCGGCCGGCGCGGGCGGGTCACCCGGGCCGGGCCGCCCCGGCTGACCTCCGCCGGGCCCGGGCCGGGTGCCGTCGGTGCCCCGCATAGGTGCGGGTGTGCCGAGAGTCCCGGCGGCACGGCCGTGCGGCGCCCGGTGGGGGCGGGTCACTCGGGTGGGTTTGTGGGGTGGTGGGCTGGGTGGGGTGGTGGTGGCGTGGGGGTGTGATCCCTTGTGACGGGCGTCTGTCCGTGGCGGGCCTCCGGCCTGTGGTCCCGCTCCCGGCCGTCCTGCTGCTCTCGGCCGTCCTGGTCGCCTGTTCCGCCGCCGGGCCGGACGCCCATCAGTCGGACGGGACCCTGCCCGCGACGCCCCAGTCCCCCGCCGCGCTGCCCTCAGCCGCCGTCCCGCCCGCGCTCACCCCGGCCCAGGCGGACGCGGCGCTGATCACCGAGGCCGACCTCGGGGAGACCTGGGGGCCGACGCAGGGCGCCGCGACCTGGCGGGACGACCTGCTCAAGGCCACCACTGCCGACCCGGACTGCCGGCGGCTGCTGGACGTCCTCTACACCGAGGACCTCTTCGGCACCGCACCCCGGGCGACGGCCGCCCTGGACGACTACGCCGGCGGGGCCCAGCTGCACTACCGGATCACCTCCCACCGCGCCGCCGACGTCGACCGGACGCTGGCCTGGCTGGCGACGCTGCCCGACACGTGCGGGCACGTCACCGCCGAGGCCGCCGGCGGGGCCGCCCGGGACGTCCGGGTCACCGGCGTCACGCCGCCCGAGGCGGGGGACGCCCGGCAGGGGCTGCGGGTGACGGTGACCGGTGCGGCGGCCGGCGCCGGGCCCGCCGTCCTCACCGTGGACCTCGTCGCCGTGCGCGTCGGCGACGACGCGATCACCGTGACCAGCGGCAGCCTGGGCGAACCGGCCGAGGACGCCACCCTCACGGCCGCGGAGACCGGCGCCGCGCGGCTGGCCGAGGTGCGGCGGCAGGGCCGGGCCCAGGTGTGACGCGGCCCCGTCAGCCGTCGAGGTCGAAGCGCTGCCGGTGGGCGAGCACGTCGCGGGCGACGTCGTGGGCGGTACGGCCCCGGGCGAAGGCGGCGCCGCGCAGCCGGGCCAGCGCCTCGTCGGCGCCGACACCCAGCTGGGCCATGATCATGCCGACGGCCTGGTAGACCTCGTCGTGGCCGCCGCCCAGCCCGCTCAGCCAGGCGTCCTCCCCGCCCCCGAGGCCGTACTCCTCCCCGTGCGGCAGATCCATCAGGGCCGTGGTCATGACGCCGGCCAGCAGCCGGGCCGTGTTCAGCTCCGCCCCGGTGAGCCCGCCGGGGGTGTCGCGGTAGAGGTCGAGCGTGCCGACGCACACCGTGTCGCTGCCCAGCGGCAGCGCGTAGACGGCGTTCACGCCGACGGCCGTCGCCTGCTGGGCGAAGACGGGCCAGCGGTCGGCGTCCGCGCCGTACCGCAGATCGCGGGCGATCACCGGGGCACCCGACTCGGCGGCGCTGACACACGGCCCGTCGCCCAGGGTGGCCTGGACCTCCGCCAGGTACGAGGCCCGGTCGCTGCTGGCGCACAGCCGCACCGGGAGGCCGTCACCGTCGCGCAGCGACGCGCTCGCGCCGATCACCGGCAGCAGTCTGACCGCCACCGCGCAGAGACGTTCCGGCACCACGCCGGGCGAGGCGCCGCGCCCCTCGTCGGCGGGAGGTTCCCCGCCCGGGGGCCATCGGGGGTCGTCGCTGGGCCGCACGGCCACCGCCTCCTTCGCTCACGCGGCCGGATGCCCGACTACCCGTGGCCGACCGGAGGAAACCGGGAGGTCGGGGCGCGGTCGGCGCGGCTACAGCGGAGGCTGCGCGGGGGCCGGGCCCAGGGTGGTCGTGCCCGGGGCCGTGCGGTGTCCGAGGCCCGTGCGGTAGGCGTCCAGGGCCGCCTCCACCCGGCCGGTGCGGCGCAGCAGGTCGCCCAGCAGCCGGCACAGGTCGGCCAGGTCACCGGCCGCGCCCGCCCGCTCCAGCAGGCTCAGCGCGCGCACGTAGTGCTCCTCGGCGGCCTCGGTGTCGCCGGCGTCCTCGGCGATGATGCCGAGCAGCCGGTGCGCGCCCGCCGCGTGCACGGCGCCGCGTTCGGAGGACAGGTCGTCCAGCACCCCGCGCAGCAGCCCGGCCGCCTCGGCGGACTTGCCGCGCCGGTGCAGCACGTCGGCCAGCTCGACGGCGACCTGGCTGCTGTAGAGGGCGGCGCGGGTGACCGACAGCATCTCCAGGGCCTGCCGCATCTCCTCCTCCGCGCGGGCGAGTTCGCCGTTCTGCGCGCAGACGTAGCCGCGCATCCAGTGGCAGTTGGCCAGCTCGGTGCGGAGTTGCAGCGTGCGGTACAGCTCGGCCGCCTTGGCCAGGGAGGCGTCCGCCTCCGCGAGGCGGCCCTCGGCGAGCAGCGTGCGGGCGACGGAACGGTGCATGCGGGCCACCAGTGCCGGGTCGCCGGCCCGGGGCGCGAGCGCGAGGGCCAGTTCGGCGGCCTGCGCGGCCCGGGCGTGCGCGCCCATGTCCATGTACGGGCCGATGACGCTGGCGTAGAGCAGCAGCAGCGCGTCGGGGTCGTGCAGGCCGCCGCGGTTCAGCTCGTCGAGGGTGGTCTCCAGGAGGTAGACGGCGTAACGGAGTTCACCGGCGAGATAGTGGGTGAGGGCTCGGCCGCGCAGGGCCGGGACGCGGGCCGGCAGCGGTGCGCCGATGCCGGTCAGGCACTCCTCGGCCCGCTCGAAGTAGCCCCGGCCCGTTGCCAGTTCGCCGGTCTCCACCGCGCACTCGCCGAGGCCGAGCAGTGCCGCGGCCCGCTCCTCGGGCAGCTCGTACTCCTCGGCCTCGGCGAGCAGTTCGCCGTACTGCCCGGCCGCCTGCTCGGCGCCGCCGGTCGCCAGCGTCCGCCGGGCCTCGGTGAGCCGGAGCCGCAGGTCGGTGGCGAGCCGTGCCGGGCGGCCGGTGGCCAGCTCCTCGTAGCCGACGCCGAGCCGCTCGGCGAGGTGCCGCAGCGCCTCGTCGGAGGGGCGGACACGGCCGGACTCCAGGGTGGAGATGTAGGCGGGCGTGTACGCCGGTTCGGCGAGCTGCCGCTGGGTCATCCCGCGCTCGGCCCGCAGCCGCTGCACCCGGCGCCCGATCGCCACCCGGTCTTCACGATCCCCCACTGCCAACTCCCCCTGTGCCTCTTGCCGTTGGGCTCCGGCGGCCCTAGGTTAAATTGCGGGTTAAGCATGCTTAACAGCACCTGACAGCCTCCCACATCCCGCCCCCGAGAGGACGCCGTGCCCGACCACACACGCACCGCCAGGGGCGTCGTCGCCGCCCTCGCGGCCGTGGCCGCCCTGGTCCTGGCCGGCAACGCGGGCCCGGCCGAGTCGGCGGAACGGCCCCCGGGCGGCGGGACCGGCCGGATGACGGACATCGGCCGCTCGCTCGCATCGGCGGACCGTCCCGACGGGAGCGTGCCGACACCACCGTCCGCTCCACGCTGAGGCCTGGGCGGGGGTACGGCCGTCCGGCGCCGACCCCGGGCCGGGGGCACGGCCGTCCGGCGCCGGCCCCCCGGGGCGGGAT
>NZ_WWHX01000725.1 GCF_009862125.1 Streptomyces sp. SID5910 | reverse complement strand
CCAGGAGCTCGAGGCGGCCGAACTCGACCCCTTGGCGACGAGCGAGGCGGGCATGCTGACCCACTTCGTCGACGACCACCCCGAACTCGTCCCGCTGCTCCTGCGCCTGGTCCGCCCCGGCCCGGACAGGGGAGTACGGCGAGCCCTCCCGGTGGGCATCGACCGCTACGGACTGACGCTCCGTCTCGAACTCGCGCGCGGTCACCGTGACGTCCGGCTGCCGTTCAACAGGCCCGTGCGCGACATCGACCACGTCGGTGCCCAGATCCACGCCCTGCTGTCGGCCGCCCGCCGCCTCTCCCACCCGGGCCACCTGCTGACCTGAGCCGGGAAGGCGGCCTTCACGCCGGCTGCCAGACCCGGGACAGGGCCGCCGGGGTGAGCACCCGCTCGGGGGGCCCTTGTCCGACCAGTCGTCCGTCGCTGAGGAGGAGGCAGGCGCCGGCCGAGCGGGCGGCGTCCAGGTCGTGCGTGGCCTGGACGACGGTCGTGCCGTCGGTGACCAGCTCCGCCAGCAGGGCCGTGATCCGCTCCCGGGCCTCGGGGTCGAGCCCGGTGGTCGGCTCGTCCAGGAGCAGCAGGTCGGACTGCTGGGCGAGACCCTGCGCGATCAGGACGCGTTGGCGCTGCCCGCCGGACAACTCCCCGAGCTGGCGGGTTGCGAGGCCGGCGACGCCCAACCGTTCCATGGCCGAGTCCACCACGGCCCGGTCCTGCCGGGTCAGTCTCCGCCACAGCCCCCGTTCGCCCCAGCGGCCCATCTCCACGGTCTGCCGCGCCGTGAGGGGAAGCGCGTCACCGACGGCGCCCCGCTGCGGGACGAAGGCCGGCGGGCGGCCCTCCGCGTACCGGAGCTGCCCGGATGTGGCATCGATCACGCCGGCGAGGACACCGAGCAGCGTCGACTTCCCGCTGCCGTTCGGCCCGATGAGCGCCGTCATGGTCAACGCCGGTATTGCCGCGCTGAGTTGGTGGAGCACTGGACGGCCGGGATAGCCCGCGTCCAGCTCGGTGAACCGGACACGCTCGCTCTTCGCTGCGCCTGCGGGCGGCAACGGGCGGTGTTTGTTGAACATGATTGTCATTGTAGGGTCGTCGTATGGAGTGGTTGACGGCCCCCTTCGAGGTGGCCTTCGTGCAACGGGCCCTGTGGGCCGGGATTCTGGTGTCGGCGACCTGCGCCCTCGCGGGTACGTGGGTGGTGCTGAGGGGGATGGCCTTCCTCGGCGACGCCATGTCCCACGGACTGCTGCCGGGCGTCGCGGTCGCCGCGCTGCTCGGGGGCAACCTGCTGGTGGGGGCGGTGGTGAGCGCGGCCGTCATGACGGCCGGTGTCACCGCCCTCGGCCGCACGCCGAGGCTGTCCCAGGACACCGGCATCGGCCTGCTCTTCGTCGGCATGCTGTCCCTCGGCGTCATCATCGTCTCGCGCTCGCAGTCCTTCGCCGTGGACCTCACCGGATTCCTCTTCGGCGACGTCCTCGCCGTACGCGAGAGCGACCTGGGCCTCCTCGCGGGGGCGCTGCTGCTGGCGCTGCTCGTGTCGGCACTCGGCCACCGGGCCTTCGTGGCCCTGGCGTTCGACGAGCGCAAGGCACGGACGCTGGGTCTGCGGCCCCGGGTCGCGCACGCCGTGCTGCTCGGCCTGCTGGCCCTGGCCATCGTCGCCTCCTTCCACATCGTGGGCACGCTGCTCGTCCTCGGCCTGCTCATCGCCCCGCCGGCGGCGGCCCTGCCCTGGGCGCGGGGCGTGCGCGGCGTCATGGTCCTCGCCGCGGCCCTCGGCACGGCCGCCACCTTCGGCGGCCTGCTGCTCTCCTGGCATCTGCGCACCGCCGCCGGCGCGACCGTCTCGGCCCTCGCGGTCGGCCTCTTCTTCCTGTCCCACCTGGCGTCCGGCCTCCGGCACCGGCGCCGGGCACACCGCGCCGCACCTTCCACCGCGATCACCCCCACGACCCGACCGAACGAAGCCTGAGGCGATCTCCTTGTTCGTCCGAAGAAACGTCACACCCCTGGCCCCGGCACGGCTGGCTCCGGCACTGCTGGCCGCGGTCCTGCTGACCGCGGGCTGCGCGGGCCAGGATGACGCCAAGTCCCGTCCCGAGAGCCCCACTTCCCCCACCACCCCCCACGGCTACGTGGAAGGTGCCACCGAGGCCGCCGAGCAGCAGTCCCGGCTCCTCCTCGGCGACCCCGCCACCGGCGACACCCGGGTGCTGGACCTGATCACCGGCAAGACCCACAACACCGCGCGCAGGGCCGGCGTCACCCGACTCACCACGGACGGCCGTTTCGGCTACTTCCACGGCACCGACAGCACCCACGTCCTCGACAGCGGCGCGTGGATGGTCGACCACGGAGACCATGTGCACTACTACCGCGCGAAGATCCAGGAGGTGGGCGACCTCCCGGGCGGCACCGGCACGAACATCCGCAGCGACGCGGGCGTCACGGTGGCCACCGCCGCGGACGGCAAGGCGGCCGTGTACCCCCGCG
The DNA here is from genome assembly GCF_009862125.1 of Streptomyces sp. SID5910. Lineage (GTDB taxonomy): Bacteria > Actinomycetota > Actinomycetes > Streptomycetales > Streptomycetaceae > Streptomyces. Next base: position 5,729 of record NZ_WWHX01000725.1, on the reverse strand, counting down.
CCGACCTGGAGAAGGGCTCCCTCGGCACCCCCGGCCGGCTCCCGGGCGCCTACGCCGGGCCCGTCGTGCCGTACGCGGAACATCTGATCGCCCTCACGCGCGACGGCGACGCCCCCGCGCAGGTCGTCGTGCTCGACCGGTCCGGCAAGCGCGTCGCCGCTCCCGAGTCCGCGTGCGAGGACCCGAAGGGCGACGCGGTCACCCGGCGGGGCATCGTCCTCGGCTGCGCCGACGGCGCCCTGCTCGTCCGCGAGGACGACGGCACGTTCACCGCCGAGAAGATCCCGTACGGCGACGACGTACCGAAGACGGAGCGGGCCACCGAGTTCCGGCACCGTCCGGACAGCACCACGCTCACGGCACCCGCGGGGAAGGACGCCGTCTGGGTCCTGGACGTCACCGGGCGTGCCTGGAAGCGGGTGGAGACCGGCCCCGTCGTCGCCGTCAACACCGCAGGCGAAGGCTCCCCGCTCGTCGTCCTGGAGACCGACGGGGCCCTCCACGGCTACGACACGGCCACCGGCAAGGAGACCGCGGTCACCGGACGCCTGCTGAAGGACGTCCCGAAGGCCGCGACCGGCGAGGCCCCGGCACCGGTGATCGAGATCGACCGGAGCCGGGCCTACCTCAACGACCCGTCGGGCAGGCGCGTGTACGAGATCGACTACAACGACGGTCTCCGTGTCGCCCGCACGTTCGGCCTGGACGTCCGGCCGTCCCTGATGGTGGAGACGGGCCGATGAGCGTGCGGGTGGGAGCCGCGCGGGTCCGTGCCCTGCTGCTGACCCTGGTCACCTTCTGCGTCGTCGCCGGTACGGCGACCGGCTGCGCGAGCGGCGGCGACGACCGGCCCCGGGTCGTGGTGACGACCAACATCCTCGGTGACATCACCCGGGAGATCGTCGGGGACGAGGCGGACGTCACCGTCCTGATGCGGCCCAATGCCGACCCGCACTCCTTCGGGCTGTCGGCCGTGCAGGCCGCCGAGCTGGAGAACGCGGACCTCGTCGTCTACAACGGCCTGGGCCTGGAGGAGAACGTCCTGCGGCACGTGGAGGCGGCCCGCGCCTCGGGCGTGGCCGGCTTCGCGGCCGGCGAGGCGGCCGACCCCCTACCCTTCCACGCCGAACGGGAGGGCGGACCCGACGAGGAGGCCGGAGAACCGGACCCGCACTTCTGGACCGACCCCGGCCGCGTGCGCAAGGCGGCCGGACTGATCGCCGACCAGGTCGTCGAGCATGTCGAGGGCGTCGACGAGAAGACGGTCCGGGACAACGCCGCACGCTACGACGGACAACTCGCGGGCCTCACCGCCTGGATGGAGAAGTCCTTCGCGGCCATCCCCGAGGACCGCCGCGCCCTGGTGACCAACCACCACGTCTTCGGCTACCTGGCCGACCGCTTCGGCTTCCGCGTGATCGGCGCGGTCATCCCCAGCGGCACGACACTCGCCTCGCCCAGCGCCTCCGACCTGCGCTCCCTCACCCGGGCCATGGAGGAGGCCGGAGTGCGCACCGTCTTCGCCGACTCCTCCCAGCCCACCCGCCTCGCGGAGGTCCTGCGTCAGGAGATGGGCGGTGACGTGGACGTCGTCGCGCTGTACTCCGAGTCGCTGACCGAGAAGGGCAAGGGCGCCGGCACCTACCTGGAGATGATGCGCGCCAACACCACGGCCATGACCGAGGGCCTCACCGGCGCCTGAAACGAGCCTCACCCGCGGCCCGGCTGACCGAACGCCGGCCGCTCCACCCCCTGAACCAGCCCTGCCCAGGGCCGGAGAGGACACACACCATGATCAAGCAGACACGCGCCAGAACGCTCACGGCCACGGCACTCGCCCTGGCGGCATCCATGGCGCTGACCGCCTGCGGCGGGAACGACGACGCCTCGTCCGACGCCGAGCCGCAGCAGACGAAGAGCGGCGAGGCCGCCGCGGTCCGGGACCCGCTGGTCGTCTCCTACGACGGCGGACTGTACGTCCTCGACGGCGAGACCCTGAAGCCGGCGAAGACGATCGAGCTGCCCGGCTTCAACCGGGTCAGCCCGGCGGGCGACGCGGACCACGTCGTCGTCTCCACCGACACCGGCTTCCGGGTGCTCGACGCGGTCCACGGAGACTTCACCGAAGCCGAGTTCAAGGGCGCGAAGCCCGGTCATGTCGTACGGCACGGCGGCATGACCGTCCTGTTCACGGACGGCACCGGAGAGGTGAACGTCTTCGACCCCGCCGACCTGGCCGGCGGGAAGCAGCCGCAGGCCCGGAGTTACACCTCCGCCGAGCCCCACCACGGTGTCGCCATCGAACTGGCCGACGGTCGACTCGTCACCACCCTGGGCACCGAGGAGAAGCGCACCGGCGCCCTCGTCCTGGACAAGAACGGCAAGGAGATCGCACGCGCCGAGAACTGCCCGGGCGTCCACGGCGAGGCCGCCGCCGAGGGAGAGGTGGTCGGACTCGGCTGCGAGGACGGCGTACTGCTGTACAAGGACGGCAAGTTCACCAAGGTGGACGCCCCTGGCGACTACGCCCGCACCGGCAACCAGGCCGGCAGCGACGCCTCCCCGGTCCTGCTGGGCGACTTCAAGACCGACCCCGAGGCGGAACTGGAACGGCCGACCCGCATATCGCTGATCGACACCCGCACGGCGAAGATGAAGCTGGTCGACCTCGGCACCAGCTACTCCTTCCGCTCACTCGCCCGCGGCCCGCACGGCGAAGCCCTCGTGCTCGGCACCAACGGTGTCCTCCACGTCATCGACCCGGAGACCGGAAAGGTGCAGAAGAAGATCGAAGCGGTCGGCGACTGGACGGAGCCCCTGGACTGGCAGCAGCCCAGGCCCACCCTGTTCGTCCGCGACCACACGGCGTACGTCTCCGAGCCGGGCGAGCGCCGGCTGCACGCCTTCGACCTGGACTCCGGGAAGAAGCTGACGTCCGTCACGCTGCCGAAGGCCACCAACGAACTGTCCGGCACGGTGGACGGCCACTGACCGCCCCGCACCCGAACACTCACCTCGCAACGCCCGCCGGTCCCGCACCGGCGGGCGTTCCGCGCTGCCCATACCGGACGCTCCCACGCACCGGCGCCGCGGTTCACCCGCCCCCGGTCACGGCCCTGAGCTCGTCGAACGTCTCCCGGACGAGGCGCGAGAAGTCCTGCCGGCCGGGGTCGCCGACCCAGCGTTCGAAGGCGACCTTGAAGACGGCCGTGCCCGCCTCGGCGGCGAGACGGGCCGCCGATCCCGGCACGCCCCGCTGCCGCAACGCCTCGGTGAGGGCCGACGTCAGGGCGGCCAGCTTGACCAGTTCGCGTTCCCGCAGCTCGGCATGGGCCGCGATGACGGCCTGACGCTGCCGGGCGAGCTCTCCCCGCTCCTCGAAGAGGCCGGAGGCCGCCTGGAGGGCGAGGGACACGGCCTCGATCGCCGACGCCGTCGCCGGGGCTTCGGTGAGCGCGTCGACCAGGAGATCCCGCAGCGGGTTCGTGTGCGGGAACAGCACCTCGCGCTTGTCGGCGAAGTGACGGAAGAAGGTCCGCTCCGTCAGACCCGCCCGCTCGGTTATCTGCTTCACGGTGGTCTCGTCGAACCCGTACTCGCCGTACAGCTCCAGCGCCGCCTGCTCCAGCCGGCCGCGCGCGTTCGGCTCCCATCTCCCCATGCCCCCGATGGTACGTGACGACAGTGACTGTCATGGCGTGCTACGGTCGATGACAGTCACTGTCATCACTCACCAAGGGTCATTCTCATGCGTGTTTTCGTCACCGGCGCGTCCGGGTGGATCGGATCCGCCCTCGTCCCCGACCTCATCGGCGCGGGACACCAGGTCGTCGGGCTCGCCCGCTCGGACTCCTCGGCCGAGGCGCTCGCCGCCGCCGGAGCCGAGGCGGTCCGCGGCTCCCTGGGCGACCTCGGCGTCCTCCGCGAGGCGTCCGCCGCGTCCGACGGCGTGATCCACCTGGCGTTCAACCACGACGTCGCCTTCGCCCGGGGGGACATGAAGGCCGCGTCCGACGAGGACCGCCGCGCCGTCGAGGCGATGGCGGAGGCGCTGACCGGCACCGGCAAGCCGTTCGTCCTGGCCTCCGGCACGCCCGTGGAGGCCGGCCGGACGGCGACCGAGCGCGACGGACACGACGTCCCGCCGGTGGACGCCGTCCCGCCCGCCGCCGCCGGCGCGGTGGCCCGGATGGCCACCGGCGAGTACGTGCTCGGGCTCGCCGACCGCGGGGTGCGCTCCTCGGTCGTACGCCTGCCGCGCACCAACCACGGCGCCGGGGACCACGGCTTCGTCGCGACGCTGGTCCGGACCGCCCGAGACAAGGGCGTGGCCGGCTACTACGGCGACGGGAGCAACCGCTGGCCGGCCGTCCACCGCGACGACTCCGCCCACATGTTCCGGATCGCCCTGGAGCAGGCCCCCGCCGGTGCCACCCTGCACGCCGTCGCCGACGAGGGCGTGCCCCTGCGCGCCATCGCCGAGGTCATCGGGCGCCACCTGAACCTGCCGACGGCCTCGGTACCGCCGGAGGAGGCCGAACAGCACTTCGGCTGGCTCGCCATGGTGCTCTCCGCCGACCAGCCGGCCTCCAGCACCCTGACCCGCGAACTCACCGGCTGGCACCCCACCCGCCCGACCCTGCTGGAGGACCTGGACGAGGGCCACTACTTCCGCACCCCGCCCGCCTGACCCTGTCCCGTCCGCGGCGGCACAGCGGGGGGCACTGCCCCGGACGGATGACTGGCTGTATGGTGTGGTAACAGCCCTTGACCTGCAAAAGCGCAGGCAGGGAGCCTACCGTGGGAGTTCCCCGATGTTCCGTACCATGTTCAAGTCCAAGATCCACCGTGCCACCGTCACCCAGGCCGACCTGCACTACGTGGGATCCGTGACGATCGACGCCGATCTGCTGGACGCCGCCGATCTGCTGCCCGGTGAGCTCGTGCACATCGTGGACATCACCAACGGCGCCCGGCTGGAGACGTACGTCATCGAGGGTGAGCGCGGGTCCGGTGTGATCGGGATCAACGGGGCCGCCGCCCATCTCGTCCACCCCGGCGACCTGGTGATCATCATCAGTTACGCTCAGGTCACCGACGCCGAGGCGCGGTCGCTGGAGCCGCGGGTCGTGCACGTGGACGGCGACAACCGCATCGTGAAGCTCGGTGCGGACCCGTCCGAGCCGGTGCCGGGATCGGACCAGGAGCGCAGCCCTCAGGCCGTGTCGGCCTGATCCCCTTCGTACGAGGAGCGTGCCCGTGAGCGACATCGAGATCCGTGACGACCGGGCGGCGGGCCGCCTGGAGGCCAGGGGCGACGGCGGCGAGGTCGTCGGCCGCGTCGAGTACTTCGTCCTGGACGCCCCCGAGCGCGCCCTCGTCCCCGTGCACACCGTCGTCGAGCCCGCCCACGAGGGCAAGGGCATCGCGGGCTCGCTGGCGCGCGAGCTGTACACCATCGCGCGGGGCGAGGGCGTCGCCGTCGCCCCGCTCTGCCCCTACGTCGTCAAGTGGGCCGCACGGCACCCCGACGAGGCCCCCGCCGCCGACCCCGAGCTGCTGCGCGCGGCGAAGGAATGGCTCGTGGCCCACCCCGACCGGTTCTGACCGGCGTGCTGGCACTGCTGCACACCTCACCCGTCCACGTGCCGGTCTTCGACGCCCTCCGCGACGAGGCGCATCCCGGCCTCGTGCTGCGGCACCACGTCGATGCCGGGCTGCTGGACCGG
>NZ_WWHX01000724.1 GCF_009862125.1 Streptomyces sp. SID5910 | reverse complement strand
GGGGACGACGTTCTCGCCGTCGACCTCGATCACCGCGTCCCGCGGGGCGCGCAGCGCGGTGTGCAGCACGGCGCGGTCCTCGGTCGTGTTGATCTTCTCGCCGCGGAACATGGCGTCGCGCAGCCCGAACACATCCGCGGCGGCGGCCAGTTCGCGCAGCAGCCGCAGGGTCTCGTCGGTGACCAGGTGCTTGGAGTAGTCGACGTACAGGTCACCCACGCGCAGGACGTACCCGGTGCCGCGTCCGGGATCGGCGTCGAACAGGTCGCGCAGCCGCACCTCGCCGAGCTCGTCGCGGTGCGCCGCCAGCGCGGTCCATGCGGGCGTCCGGTTGATCCTGGTACGGCCGTCTGCGTTCATGTCGGACTTCAGCCTTCTTCCTCGGTGCCCCGGCTGTCCCGGCTGCTGTTGCCAACCTAGTTGATCAGCGATGGGGAGGGCCGGAGGAGAAGAAGAGAGGAGGAGAAGACCCGGGCGGACGCTAGATCTCGCCCCGCAGCTTGGCGAGCGCCTCGGCGAGGATCGCCTCGCCGTCCGCGTCGCTGCGGCGTTCGCGCACGTACGCCAGGTGCGTCTTGTAGGGCTCGGTGCGCGGCGGGTCCGGCGGGTTGTCCCGGTCCTGTCCGGCGGGGAAGCCGCAGCGCGGGCAGTCCCAGGTCTCGGGGACCTGTGCGTCGCTCGCGAAGCTCGGCTGCGTCTCGTGTCCGTTGGAGCACCAGAAGGAGATGCGCAGACGCGGCGCGGACTCGCCGCGCTCGGCCTCGCCCATCGGCCCCGCCCCGACCCGGCTTCCCCGGATCGCGTTGCCACTTGCCACGGTCGTAACTCCCTGCGTGATGGTGCCGCAAAGCGAGTCGGCGTTCGCTTCACTGCGAGCGCCTCAGTCTACGTAAGGCCCAACGCGCGTCCAGTGGTTGGAGTTACAAGCTCCGGCACCAAGACGCAAGCCCCATGATAGGCCGCGCCACGGGGCGCGTACCGGACATGGGGCCTTACGTACACAGTGCGGGCCGGGTCAGTTGTTCGCCTTCATCACCAGGCCGAGCACGATGATGCACGCGAACCAGAGCAGACCGACCACCACGGTGATCCGGTCGAGGTTGCGCTCGGCGACCGAGGAGCCGCCGACGGACGACTGCATGCCGCCACCGAACATGTCGGAGAGGCCGCCGCCCTTCCCCTTGTGCATCAGCACCAGCAGCATCAGCAGCAGGCTGAAGACGATCAGGGCGATCGAGAACCCCAAAACCACGGCTGGACCAACTTCCTCGGATTCTGACGGACGACGGGGGCACGGCGGCTACAGGCCACCATGCCCCCGCAAGGGTACGACGTATCGCCGCTACCGCATACTCACCGGCCGATGTGACCGGCGGGTCTACTGGTCGCGGAAGCGGACGATCTTGACGAACTCGTCCGAGTCCAGCGAGGCGCCGCCGACCAGGGCGCCGTCGATGTCGGGCTGCGCCATGATCTCGGCGACGTTCCCGGACTTGACCGAGCCGCCGTACTGGATGCGGACCTTGTCGGCCAGCTCCTGCGAGTACAGCTCGGCGACCTTGCCGCGGATGGCCGCGCAGACCTCCTGGGCGTCCTCGGCGCCGCAGACCTTGCCGGTGCCGATGGCCCACACGGGCTCGTAGGCGATCACGACGGTCTCGGCCTGCTCGGCGGTGAGGTCCTTCAGACCGCCCTCGACCTGGGCGAGGGTGTGGGCGACGTGGTTGCCCGCCTCGCGGACGTCCAGCTCCTCGCCGACGCACAGGATCGGAGTCAGGCCGTTCTTGTAGGCGGCCTTGACCTTGGCGTTGACCAGCTCGTCCGACTCCGCGTGGTACTGCCGGCGCTCGGAGTGACCGACGGCGACATAGGTGCAGCGCAGCTTGGCCAGCATCGGGCCGGAGATCTCGCCGGTGTAGGCGCCGCCGTCGTGGGCGGAGATGTCCTGGGCGCCGTACTTGATCTTGAGCTTGTCGTGCTCGACCAGGGTCTGCACCGAGCGCAGGTCGGTGAAGGGGACGAGAACGGCGACCTCGACGGCGTCGTAGTCCTTGTCCGCGAGGGCGAAGGCGAGCTTCTGGACGTGGGCGATGGCCTCCAGGTGGTTGAGGTTCATCTTCCAGTTGCCCGCCATCAGCGGCGTGCGGGTGCTCATCGGGGTCAGTCCTCCAGTGCGGCGAGGCCGGGGAGCGTCTTGCCCTCGAGGTATTCGAGGGAGGCGCCGCCGCCGGTAGAGATGTGGCCGAATGCCTTTTCGTCGAAGCCGAGCGTACGCACGGCCGCGGCGGAGTCGCCGCCGCCGACCACGGTGAAGCCCGGGGCGTCGACGAGGGCCTGGGCGACCGCCTTGGTGCCCTCGGCGTAGTCGGGGTGCTCGAAGACGCCCATGGGGCCGTTCCAGAAGACGGTGGCCGCGTCGGCGAGCTTCGAGGCGTAGAGCTTGCGGGTCTCGGGACCGATGTCCAGACCCTCCTGGTCGGCCGGGATGGCGTCCGCGGCGACGGTGGTGGGGTTGGCCGGGGCCTTGGTCTTCAGGTCCGGGAACTCCGGCGAGACCAGCACGTCGACGGGGAGGACCAGCTCGACGCCGTTCTTCTCCGCGCGCTCGATGTACTCCTTGACGGCCGGGATCTGGTCCTCCTGGAGGAGGGAGATGCCGACCTCGTGACCCTGGGCCTTGAGGAAGGTGTACGCCATGCCGCCGCCGATGAGGAGACGGTCGGCCTTGCCGAGCAGCTGGTCGATGACGGCGAGCTTGTCGGAGACCTTGGCCCCGCCGAGCGCGACCACGTAGGGGCGCTTCACGTCGTCGGTGAGCTTCTTGAGCACGCCGACCTCGGTGGCGATGAGGTAGCCGGCGTAGTGCGGCAGCCGCTTGGGCAGGTCGAAGACCGAGGCGTGCTTGCGGTGCACGGCGCCGAAGCCGTCGCCGACGTAGACGTCCGCGAGGCCGGCCAGCTTGTCGGCGAAGGCGGCGCGCTCGGAGTCGTCCTTGCTGGTCTCGCCGGCGTTGAAGCGCAGGTTCTCGATGACGGCGACCCGGCCGTCGGCGAGGCCGCTCACCGTGGACTCGGCCGAGGGGCCGACCGTGTCCTCGGCGAAGGCGACGTCGGCGCCGAGCAGTTCACCGAGACGGGCGGCGGCCGGAGCAAGGGAGAAGGCCGGGTCCGGGGCGCCCTTGGGGCGGCCAAGGTGCGAGGCGACGATCACGCGCGCGCCCGCGTCGGCCAGGGCCTTGACGGTGGGCACCACGGCGCGGATGCGGCCGTCGTCGGTGATGGTGGTGCCGTCCAGCGGCACGTTGAGGTCGGCGCGGACGAAGACGCGCTTGCCCGCGACGCCTTCGGAGAGCAGTTCGTCGATCGTCTTCATGCAGAGGGCTCCTGGGTTCTCGTGCTCGCTCGTGATCCTACGAGGGCCGGCCACCGCGGACGCGACGCAGGGCTCGGGCAGCGCGACCTTGCGCTGCCCGAGCCCTGCTACCGCATACGAGGTGCCTGCTGGGGTGGGTCTGAGTCGATCAGAGCTGGTTGCCGACGAAGACCGTGAGGTCGACGAGGCGGTTGGAGTAGCCCCACTCGTTGTCGTACCAGCCGAGGATCTTCACCGACTTGCCGTCCTGGACCATGGTCAGGGAGGAGTCGAAGGTGCAGGAGGCCGGGTCGCCGACGATGTCCGAGGAGACGATCGCGTCCTCGGTGTAGAACAGGATGCCCTTGAGGTCGCCGTCGTCGGCGGCCTTCTTGAACGCGGCGTTGACCTCGTCCTTGGTGACCTCGCGCTGGAGTTCCACGACCAGGTCGGTGGCCGAGCCGGTCGGGACCGGGACGCGCATCGCGATGCCGTCGAGCTTGCCCTTGAGCTGCGGGAGGACCAGCGCGGTGGCCTTGGCGGCGCCCGTGGTGGTCGGGATGATGTTCTCCGCGGCGGCGCGGGCGCGGCGCAGGTCCTTGTGCGGGAAGTCCAGGATGCGCTGGTCGTTCGTGTACGCGTGGACCGTCGTCATCAGGCCCTTGACGATGCCGAAGTTCTCGTCGAGGACCTTGGCCATCGGCGCCACACAGTTGGTGGTGCAGGAGGCGTTGGAGATGACGTGGTGGTTCGCCGGGTCGTACTTGTCCTGGTTGACGCCCATCACGATGGTGATGTCCTCGTCCTTGGCCGGAGCCGAGATGAGGACCTTCTTCGCGCCGCCGGCGATGTGCTTCTCCGCGTCCGCCTTCTTCGTGAAGATGCCGGTCGACTCGATGACGATGTCGACGCCCAGCTCACCCCACGGGATGTCGGCCGGGTTGCGCTCGGAGAGGACCTTGATGGTCTTGCCGTCGACGGTGATGGTGTCCTCGGTGTGCGAGACCTCCGCCTTGAGGCGCCCGAGGATGGTGTCGTACTTCAGCAGGTGGGCGGTGGTCGCGGTGTCACCCAGGTCGTTGACAGCCACGATCTCGATGTCTGCACCCTGCTCCAGCAGCGCGCGGAAGTAGTTACGACCGATGCGGCCAAAGCCGTTGATGCCTACGCGGATCGTCACGAACCGATCTCCTCGTTGGTACGCCGGCCCGATGTGCCGGCGAGCTGTATTTGGGATGTCCCCGACCACCTCCGACCCTACCTCTCCGAGGCGGCCGGGGTGACATCGAGACGCCCCATACCCGGCACGGCGGTCCGTACCCGCCAGTAGGGGTACGGACCGCCCGGGCTTCGGGGACCGATCACCCGATTTCGCTACACCGGGTCAGTTCCCAGGGACCGCGTTGTCACTCGTCCAGGGCACGCAGCGCCTGCCGGACGAGCGCGGCCCGGTCGGCCGGCGCGGTGAGGTGCTCCAGACCGAAGCCCAGCAGCACGGTGTCGTCCGTGGTGACCGCGCCGTAGGTCTGGAACAGGGTGCCGGTGCGGGCCCAGTCCTTCAGTACGGCGGGGCTGCCCGCGGGCGGTCCGGAGACCCGCCAGGCGCCGAGCGAGGTCTCGAAGCCCTCGGTCCCGGTGGCCGTGCCGCCGACGACCAGGGAGGCCTCGTCGGCGAGGACGCCGCGTCCGCCGCTGCCGGGGTCGGTGACGTAGGCGATCGACAGCTCGACGGACTTCCCGGCGTAGGCGCTCAGGTCGAACTCGACCTGCCGCCAGCCGCCGGAGGAGCCGGTGAGGCTGTTCCACTGCCCGCTCGTGCCGGTCGCGGCGCAGCCCTCGTCGGACAGGGTCAGGTAGTGCGCCAGCCAGGGGTGGTCGCTCAGGTAGAAGCCGGCCTCGCACTCGGTCGGCACGGCGGTGCTGGTCGCGCCGCCGGCCTCGGGGAGCGTGGTCCAGTCGTCGGCGCCGGTGACGTGGGCCTCGACCAGCGCGTGGTCGTAGCCGCGCTCGGTGTCCCACAGCAGCTGGGTGCGCAGCGTGGGACGGTCGGCGGCGGTGACACCGGTGAGGTCGACGGTGCGGGTGAGGCGCTTGTAGGCGTCGTCGGTGTGCACGGCGGCGGCCATCCAGGCGCCCGCGTAGGGCCCGTACGGGTTGACGGTCCCGGCGAACTTCCCGGCGCCCGCGCTCGCGAACTGGGGGTAGGTGGCGGGGTCCAGCTCGTCGGAGGTGACGCTGTAGGTGCCGGCGGTGTCCAGCGGGTTGCCTGGGGCGGCGCCGAGCGCGCCGGTGGCTCCGGCGAGCTTGCCGGAGCCGGTGAACCCGGTGGCCCCGGCGGTCGAGGTGCGGGTGTAGGCGCCCAGGTAGTACTGGCTGAAGTCGTCGGACGGGGTGCCGTCGCCGAGGTCGACGCTGCCGCCCGCGCGCTCGCCCGCCTCGATCAGCCGGCCGCCCTCGTTGAGGAAGGCGCGCAGCTGGAGCTGGGTGGCGTTGCCCGGGGTCGCCGCGCCGGTGTAGTGGACGACGGTGTCGAAGTGGCCGAGGACGCCGAGCGCGTCGGGCGCGCCCTGCGTGGCGACGTCCCACACGGCGGCCCGCTTGCCGCTGGCCTTGAGCGCGTCCACGTACGTCTGCGTCTGCGTGGCCTTCACGCCCTCCTCGGCGACGACGAGGACGTCGGCGCGGGGCCGTTCGGCGATCGTGTACGTGAAGTGCCCGCTGGAGACCTTCTTGCCCTGCGGTGTCTCGCCGGTGAACCAGACCTCGACCTTGTCGCCCGGGACGCCGTCCTTGACCTTGGCCCGGTACTCGTCGAAGTAGAGGTTGTCGTCACCGCCGTACGTCTCGCCGCCCTTCCAGGGCTTCAGCGCCATGTCGAGTACGCGGCCGCCGTTGACGCGGTACTTCAGCTCCTTGTCGCGCACCGCCTTGCGGACGACGACCGAGACCTCCTGGTCGGCGCCGCGCGAGTACGACGTGGTGAACGGGGCCGGGGTGAAGTCGGCGGCGTCCAGGCCGACCGAGGAGGACGGCCGGTCGGGGTGGGCGGCGGTCTCGGCGACGGAGAGCGCGAAGGGGATGTTCTTGGCGAACTCCTGCTGGATCAGCTTCTCGTCGTCGGGGAAGTTGAAGCCCGACCGGCAGTCGCGGGCGTTCCACTGGTCGGCGGGGTCCACGTCGGACGCGGTCTGGCAGGTCGACATCTCGGGGGTGAACATCGCCATGCCGTTGACGTTGGCCGCGTGGCCGTCCGCCTCGCCGTTGGTGGTGTACAGCTCCGAGGAGACCTGCGGGTGGTAGCCGGGGATCGCGGAGTTGTCCGGCGTGCCGGCGAGCGCCTTGTAGACGACGTCGTCCGGGGTGTCGGTGGCGACCTGCCAGCCGACGCCGTAGAGCAGCAGCTCGGCGGCGGAGTGGTAGTTGATGCCGTAGGTGAAGCCGATGCGCTTCTCGAAGGCGTCCAGCGCCTTGGTCTCGGGCTCGGAGCCGGGGCTCGCGCCGCGGTAGGTCTCGCTGGTGGGGTTCGGGGACGAGCCCTCGTCGTCGTAGCCCCACTTGTAGGCGAAGTTGCGGTTGAGGTCGACGCCGTCGCCGGTGCTGATGACGCCGTCGCCGTTGACGTCGCGCAGGTTCTTGCGCCACAGGCGGTTGGCGGGGTCCTGGAAGGTGTAGTCGTAGCCGTCGGGGTTGGCCGACAGCACGAACCACAGTTCGGTGGAGTCGACGATCTTCTTGACCCGCCGGTCCTTCGCGTAGTTGTCCAGATAGTGGTGCATCAGCCGCCGGGTCATCTCCGGGGTGATCCACTCGCGCGCGTGCTGGTTGGACATGTAGAGGACGGAGGGCCGGGAGCCGTCCTTCGACTTCTTGGCGTTCTTGGTGAGCTTGAGCGCCAGGATGTCCTGGCCCCGGACCGTCTTGCCGATGGAGACGACCTTGGTGAGGCCGGGGTTCTGCTGGGCGGTGCGGAGGATCTCCTCCTGGAGGCCGCCGCTGCCGCTGTACGGCCGGAAGACGCCGTCGGCGGCGGCCTCGACGCGTTTCGCGGTGCGGGTGGAGAGGGTGTGCTCGGTGAGGTCGACGCCCTTCTTCTCCAGCGTCTCGGCCTGCTTGTCGGTGAGGTAGACCTCGACGGCGGCCGTTCCCCGGTCGGGAACCTGCTCGCCGAGTTCGTGCCCGTCCTGGCCGGCGGCCAGCAGCAGGGGTACCTGCTCCTGGGTGACGTCGGCGCGGAAGACCTTCACCTCGTCCGCGTCCGGGGTCCCCGGATCCGCGGGTCGTGCCTGGGCGATGGGTGCGAAGCTTGCTCCGCCGATCAGGAGCGCGCCGACAGCGAGGATCGATCTCGCTCTTCGTCTCATGAACCCCCCTAGCGTGGGTCCGCCACAGCAGCGAACAGATGCCAGGCTCATGACACCTCATGATCGAGTCAAGAGCGCGGTATGGACACGCCGAAGCGGGGACGGGTCACCCAAGTGGGGG
>NZ_WWHX01000723.1 GCF_009862125.1 Streptomyces sp. SID5910 | reverse complement strand
TGCTGGGCCTGCCCCGCCCCTGGGACCAGCAGTGGTCGCTGCGCATCCAGCAGGTGCTGGCCTACGAGAGCGACCTGCTGGAGTACGGCGACCTCTTCGAGGGCTCGAAGGTGGTCGAGGCGAAGGTCGACGAGCTGGTCGAGGCGTCCCTCGCGGAGATGGAGCGCATCCAGGAGATGGGCGGCGCGATGGCCGCCGTCGAGTCCGGCTACCTCAAGTCCCAGCTGGTCTCCTCGCACGCCGAGCGCCGGGCCCGGATCGAGTCCGGCGAGGAGAAGATCATCGGTGTCAACGCCTTCGAGGGCACCGAGCCGAACCCGCTGACCGCCGACCTGGACACCGCGATCCAGACCGTCGACCCGGCGGTGGAGGCCCGGGTCATCGCCTCGCTCCAGAACTGGCGCGACACCCGCTACCAGCCGCCCTTCAACCACCCGCGCCCGTGCAAGGCGCTGGAGAAGCTGAAGGAGGCCGCCAAGGGCACCGACAACCTCATGGAGGCCACCCTGGAGTGCGCCCGCGCCGGCGTCACCACCGGCGAGTGGGCCGGGGCGCTGCGCGAGGTGTTCGGCGAGTTCCGCGCGCCGACCGGCGTGTCGTCGGCGCCGGTGGCGGTCACCGCCGAGGAGGGCTCGGCGCTCGCCACGGTCCGCCGCAAGGTGGAACTGACGGCCAAGGAGATGGGCGTGGGCAAGCTCCGCTTCCTGGTCGGCAAGCCGGGCCTGGACGGCCACTCCAACGGCGCCGAGCAGATCGCCGTGCGCGCCCGCGACGCCGGGTTCGAGGTGGTCTACCAGGGCATCCGGCTCACCCCGGAGCAGATCGTGGACGCCGCGCTCGCCGAGGACGTGCACGCGGTGGGCCTGTCCATCCTGTCCGGCTCGCACGCGCAGCTCGTGCCGGACGTGCTCGAACGGCTCCGTGTGGCCGGTGCCACGGATATACCGGTGATCGCCGGTGGCATCATCCCGAACGGTGACGCCGAAGACCTGCGGGCCGCGGGAGTGGCCGCGGTCTTCACCCCGAAGGACTTCGACATCACCGGCATCATCGGCCGGATCGTCGACGAGATCCGGAACGCGAACAAGCTCGACCCCCTGGAGGTCCCCGCATGACGACCGTGAACCGCCTTCGCCCCCGCCGCTCGTGTCTGGCGGTCCCGGGAAGCAACCCGCGCTTCCTGGAGAAGGCGCAGGGCCTTCCGGCGGACCAGGTCTTCCTGGACCTGGAGGACGCCTGCGCGCCGCTCGCCAAGCCGGAGGCACGGCACACCATCGTCAAGTTCCTCAACGAGGGCGACTGGACCGGCAAGACCCGCGTCGTGCGCGTCAACGACTGGACGACCGAGTGGACGTACCGCGACGTCGTGACGGTCGTCGAGGGCGCCGGCCCGAACCTGGACTGCATCATGCTGCCGAAGGTCCAGGACGCCCAGCAGGTCGTCGCGCTGGACCTCCTGCTGACCCAGATCGAGAAGACCATGGGCTTCGAGGTCGGCCGGATCGGCATCGAGGCGCAGATCGAGAACGCGCAGGGCCTCAACAACGTCAACGAGATCGCGCAGGCCAGCCCGCGGGTCGAGACGATCATCTTCGGCCCGGCCGACTTCATGGCGTCCATCAACATGAAGTCGCTGGTCGTCGGCGAGCAGCCGCCCGGCTACCCGGCGGACGCCTACCACTACATCCTGATGAAGATCCTGATGGCCGCCCGCGCCAACAACCTCCAGGCGATCGACGGCCCCTACCTCCAGATCCGCAACGTGGACGGCTACCGCGAGGTCGCCCAGCGCGCCGCCGCCCTCGGCTTCGACGGCAAGTGGGTGCTGCACCCGGGCCAGGTCGAGGCGTCCAACGAGATCTTCTCGCCCTCGCAGGAGGACTACGACCACGCCGAGCTGATCCTGGACGCGTACGACTACTACACGTCCGAGGCGGGCGGCAAGAAGGGCTCCGCGATGCTCGGCGACGAGATGATCGACGAGGCCAGCCGCAAGATGGCCCTGGTCGTCTCCGGCAAGGGCCGCGCGGCCGGCATGCAGCGCACCAGCAAGTTCGAGATCCCGGAGGGCTGAGCGCGATGCAGTTCGGACGCACCTACGAGGAGTTCGAGGTCGGGGCGACCTACAAGCACTGGCCCGGGAAGACGGTCACGGAGTACGACGACCACCTCTTCTGCCTCCTCACCATGAACCACCACCCGCTCCACATGGACACCAACTACGCCGAGCAGACCACGGACTTCGGCAAGAACGTGGTGGTGGGCAACTACATCTACTCCCTCCTGCTCGGCATGTCCGTCCCGGACGTCTCCGGCAAGGCGATCGCCAACCTGGAGATCGAGTCGCTCAAGCACGTGGCGCCGACCTTCCACGGCGACACGATCTACGGCCAGACGACCGTGCTCGACAAGTGGCCCTCGAAGTCGAAGAACGACCGGGGCATCGTCCACGTCGAGACCAAGGGCTACAAGCAGGACGGCACGCTGGTCTGCGTCTTCCGCCGCAAGGTGATGGTGCCGACCGAGACGTACATCAAGGAGCGCGGCGGCGAGCAGCCGGGCCGCCCCGAGCTGAAGGAACAGGGGAAGTAGAGATGAGCCGCCTCGCCCAGACCCACGGCCTGACGGACGTGCAGACGGAGATCCTCTCCACCGTCCGTGACTTCGTGGACAAGGAGATCATCCCGGTCGCCACCGAGCTGGAGCACCGGGACGAGTACCCGCAGGACATCGTCGACGGGCTGAAGGAACTGGGCCTGTTCGGCCTGATGATCCCGGAGGAGTACGGGGGCCTGGGCGAGTCGCTCCTCACCTACGCGCTGTGCGTCGAGGAGATCGCCCGCGGCTGGATGTCGGTGTCCGGCATCATCAACACGCACTTCATCGTGGCGTACATGCTCAAGCAGCACGGCACGCAGGAGCAGAAGGACCACTTCCTGCCCCGCATGGCCGCCGGCGACATCCGGGGCGCCTTCTCGATGTCGGAGCCGGCGCTCGGCTCGGACGTCTCCGCCATCTCCTCGAAGGCGGTGAAGGACGGTGACGAGTACGTCCTGAACGGCCAGAAGATGTGGCTGACGAACGGCGGCACGTCGTCGCTGGTGGCCGTTCTGGTCAGAAGTGACGAAGGACACCCCGAGGGCACGGCCCCGCACAGGTCGATGACGACCTTCCTGGTGGAGAAGGAGCCCGGTTTCGGCGAGGTCCGGCCCGGTCTCACCATCCCCGGCAAGATCGACAAGATGGGCTACAAGGGCGTCGACACGACCGAGCTCATCATGGACGGCCTGCGCATTCCGGCCGACCGGGTGCTCGGCGGCGTCACCGGCCGAGGTTTTTACCAAATGATGGACGGCGTCGAGGTGGGCCGCGTCAATGTGGCGGCGCGTGGCTGCGGCGTCGCTCAGCGTGCCTTCGAGCTCGGTGTCCAGTACGCCCAGCAGCGTCATACTTTCGGCAAGCAGATCGCCCAGCACCAGGCCATCCAGTTCAAGCTGGCCGAGATGGCTACCAAGGTGGAGGCGGCGCATGCGATGATGGTGAACGCTGCACGCAAAAAGGACTCGGGCGAACGAAACGACCTGGAAGCGGGGATGGCCAAGTACCTCGCCTCCGAGTACTGCAAGGAGGTCGTCGAGGACGCCTTCCGGATCCACGGCGGTTACGGCTTCTCCAAGGAGTACGAGATCGAGCGGCTCTACCGCGAGGCTCCGATGCTTCTGATCGGTGAAGGCACCGCCGAGATCCAGAAAATGATCATCGGCCGCAGGCTGCTCGAAGAGTATCGATTCCAGGGTTAGATGTCCGGATACGGGGTGTTTTCTTGGAGAAGAAGGTCACACCCCGTAGGCACTGTTCGGCCGCCGACTCGGCTTCCTGGCTTACCCAGTTGCGGTCGATAGCCGCTACGATCGCCGGAAAGCCGCCGTCCCCCGTCAGAGCGCGGCATCATCCGCTACGAAGGTCATCCATGCCCCACAGCCAAACCTCTGCACCTCGCGACAGCCTCGCCGGCGTACGCCTCGCGCGCGGAGCATCGCCGTGGCTTCTGCCGACCGTCGCCACCGCAGCCGTCAGCCTGCTCCGCGCCCGCCGCTCGGGCGCGGCCAAGGCCGTCGCCGTCCCCGCCACCGCACTCGCGGCGGGGATGCTGTGGTTCTTCCGCGACCCCGAGCGCGAGATCACCCGGGGCCGGGTCATCTCGCCCGCCGACGGTGTGGTGCAGAGCATCATGCCGTGGAAGGACGGCCGCACCCGCGTCGCGATCTTCATGAGCCCGCTCAATGTCCACGTCAACCGCGCCCCGCTGTCGGGCACGGTCACGTCGGTCGAGCACATCCCCGGTGGCTTCGTTCCCGCCTTCAACAAGGAGAGCGAGAACAACGAGCGGGTGGTGTGGCACTTCGACACCGAGCTCGGTGACATCGAGATGATCCAGATCGCCGGCGCGGTGGCCCGCCGCATCGTCCCCTACGTGCCGCAGGGCACCAAGGTCGAGCAGGGCGAGCGGGTCGGTCTGATCCGCTTCGGCTCGCGCGTCGACCTGTACCTGCCGGAGGGCGTGGAGGTCGCGGTCGAGGTGGGGCAGAAGACGGTGGCTGGGGTGACTCGCATTGACCGTGATTGATCCACAGACCCAGGCCGGGTGGGTGCCCGAGGCCGACGAGGTGGACGACGAGGAGGAGATGCCGCTCTCGCTCCGCCTGTCGATAGCGGACACGCTCACCCTCGGCAACGCCACGTGCGGCTTCATGGCGGTGTACTTCACCACCACCGGCATCCTGATCCCGCACCTGACGGGCAGCGAGGAGTCGGGCATGGCCCGGCACAGCGCGGCCACCGCGGTCATCCTGATGCTCTGCGCGGCGATCTTCGACCTGTGCGACGGGCTCGTGGCGCGCAAGCTGCGCTCGTCGCCCATGGGCGCGGAGCTGGACAACCTGTCCGACCTGATCAGCTTCGGGCTGGCGCCGGCGTACTTCGTCCTGGTCTACGGGATGGTCGCGCACGACGCGTATCAGCGGGTCGCGGCGGTGGGCGCGATCGTGGTGCTGCTGGCGGTGGTGCTGCGGCTTGCGAGATTCTCCTGCGTCACCGTGAAGGACGGCACGTTCCAGGGCATGCCGTCGCCGTTCGGCGCGCTGACGGTGGTCTCGATCGTGCTGCTGGAGCTGCCCTTCGTGGCGACGCTCCTCGCGATCATCGGTACGGCCTGGCTGATGGTGAGCCGGGTCGAGTACCCGAAGCCGCGGGGGCGGCTCGCGGTGGCGATGCTGTCGTGGATCGTCCTGTCGATGGGCCTGCTGGCCGGCTGGGCGTTCGACGCGCCGAGCGGGCAGCTGCTGCTCCAGACGGGGTGTGCGCTTCAGCTGGTGATGGGGGCGGTGATCCCGCTCTTCGCGACGGCTCGCAGGGTGAACAACTTCCGTGACAATCGGCGGGAGGCGCGGGCCGCGCAGCTTCCGTGACGTGTGAATGTCGGAGGGCCCCGGACCCGGGTTGGGTTCGGGGCCCTTCTGTATGCGCGTCGTCCCTGGGGGCTCCGCCCCCAGACCCCCGGACCTATGCCCACCCACCACCCGACTCGGTCGAGGTTTTCAGCCCGTCCGGCGATTGAGGACGAGGCCCGTTCAGGGCCGACAGCGGGGGTCTGGGGGCGGCAGCCCCCAGGGTCGGGAACGGGAAGGGGCGGCGGGGGCGAGACTCCGCTACGCCAGGTAGTCCCGGGCGATGCGCTCCGCGACTCGCTCCAGGATCGGCCCCGCGTCCGCGATGCACTTCGCCACGTCCGGCTCGACATCCGTCAGCGGATACGCCCGCCGGATCCCCGCCCGCCCCAGCACCTCCGGCGCCAGCGCCAGCCGCCCGCACACCGCGACGACCTCCTTGCCCGCGCTCCGAGCCGCCGCCGCGACACCCGCCGGCGCCTTTCCGTGCAGGGTCTGCTCGTCCAGCGAGCCCTCCCCCGTGATCACGAGGTCGGCCCGCTCCAGCGCCGGCGCGAAGCCCAGCACGTCCAGCATCACCTCGATGCCGGCCCGGAACCGCGCCCCGAGCAGCAGCGCGCCGTAGCCGATGCCGCCCGCGGCACCCGCACCCGGCGAGGCCGCGTACTCGGCGGCCCGCGCGCCCACCGTCTCCTCCAGCACCTTCGCGAAGTGCGCGAGGGCGGCGTCCAGCGTCTCCACGTCCTCGGGCGAGGCACCCTTCTGCGGGCCGTAGACGGCCGGGGCGCCCTTGGGACCGGTCAGCGGATTGTCGACGTCGCTCGCGAGCACCAGCTCGACGTCCTTCAGACGCGGGTCGAGCCCCGAAAGATCGGCGGAGGCGACGTCGGCGAGACCGCCGCCGCCCGGCGCCACCGGCTCACCGTCCGCGCGCAGGAACCGCGCGCCCAGCGCGGACAGCATGCCCGCGCCGCCGTCCGTGGTCGCACTGCCGCCGACCCCGAAGACGATCGTCCGCGCGCCCGCGTCCAGCGCGGCCCGCAGCAGCTCGCCCGAGCCGTACGTGGAGGAGGTCAGCGGGGCGAGGACACCGGCCGGCAGCCGCTGCAACCCGCTCGCCTCGGCCATCTCCACGACCGCCGTGCCGTCGCGCAGCGCGTACGCGGCCGTCACCTCGTCACCGAGGGGCCCGGCGACCCGCACCTCCCGGCGTTCGAACCCGGCCGCGACCGCCGCGGCCACGGTGCCGTCGCCGCCGTCGGCCACCGGCAGCGCCTCGACGTCGACGTCCGGCACGACCCGGCGCAGACCGGCCGCGACCCGCTCGGCGACCTCGACGGCCGTCAGCGAACCCTTGAACTTGTCCGCGGCGACGAGCACCCGGCGGGCCCCGTCCACTGCAGCGTCAGCCACCTTGCTCTCCCCTTGCTGTTCGAGCCTTGCGCACGTCAAGGCAGTCGCGCCGCTGCGACCATAACCGGAGCACGCCCCCGCCGTCATGCCCCGACCGCACCGTGGAACGCCCCGCCGGACGGACATACCCTGCCAGGATGACGACGCTCGACTACGCCACGTACATCGCCGGACTCCCCCGCGTGCTCGCCGGTGCCGCCGTGCTGTTCCGGGACGGCGCGGGCAGCGTGCTGCTCGTGGAGCCGAACTACCGGGAGGGCTGGACCCTGCCGGGCGGGACCATCGAGTCGGACGACGGCGAGACCCCGCGGCAGGGCGCCCGGCGCGAGACCCTGGAGGAGATCGGGCTCGACGTCCCGCCCGGGCGGCTGCTCGCGGTGGACTGGGTGCCGGGCGTCGGCCGGCCGCCGCTGGTGTCGTACATCTACGACGGCGGGGTCCTCGGCGACGGCGACCTGGCGGCGGTCCGCCTCCAGGAGGACGAGCTGCTGTCCTGGCGCCTGGTGCCGCGCGCCGGCCTGGCCGACCACCTCATCGGCTCGCTGCACGGACGGGTCCTGGCCGCCCTCGACGTACTCGAGGACGGCTCGGGCACCGCGGAGCTGGAGAACGGGGTGCGGGTCGGCCGGTAGGCCGGCCGACCCGGTCAGAACAGGGCGTCGCTGAGGCGGTCGACCTGGTCGGGGTCCGGGGCCCAGCAGTACAGGACGACCTCGTCGGCGCCGATGTCGCCGAAGGCGTCGACGGCCGCGCGGATCTCCCGGGCGGTGGTGAGCAGGCCCTTGGTCATGTACTCGGCGCGTCCGGTGAAGGCGTAGTAGTCGAGCAGCGCGCGCCGGGCCCGGTCCGCCGTGCCGTCGGGGCCGAGGGCGACGCTCGCCTGGGCCACCAGGCGCGGCCGGCCGGGGCGGTCGTGCCTGCGCCAGACCTCCTCGACGGTGCGGAACAGGCCGGTCATGTGCTCGGGCGGCAGTGCGGCGCCGAGGAATCCGTCGCCGAAGCGGCCGACGCGTTCGAGGGCGGCCGGTGCGAAGCCGCCGAACAGGACCTCGGGACCGCCGGGCGTCGCGGGGCGCGGGCCGATGGCGCCCACGTCCTCACCGTAGGGCTCGCCCGCCCAGAGGCGGCGGAGCTGAGTCATCTGCTCGTCGAGGCGGCTGCCGCGCCGGCGGATGTCGATGCCGGCGGCGAGGCAGTCGTCCTCCCGGCCGCCGACGCCGATGCCGAGGGTGAAGCGGCCGCCCGAGAGGCGGTCGAGGGTGGCGGTCTGCTTGGCGAGGAGCGCGGTGTTGTGCACCGGGGCGATCAGCACCTCGGTCTGGACGCGGACGCGGCTCGTGGCGCCGGCGAGGGCGGCCAGGGTGACGAGGGGTTCGGGGTTGTCGTAGACGAGCCGGTCGAGCAGGCCGAGTGTGCTGAACGGGCCCGCGTCGGCGCGCCGGGCCCAGGTCAGCAGCAGGGCGGGGTCGTCGATGGGAAGGCCGAGGCCGATCTTCATGGGAGTGTCCTTCGAGGAGGGCATGCCTGACAGTGGCGCCGCCCCTCCTGGCTCCGCGCGGCTGTGCGCGGGCTTGCTCCCGTTCTGCGGCATCGTTCGAGAGAGCGTGAATCTCAGAGTGCCGTGAGGCTAGCCCGTGCCTCCGGGCACGGGCAACGCCTTTTCCGGGCTCAGAAGAGCGCCGCTCCCGCCGTTCCGCGTTCGAAGTCCAGGAGCCGCTGCTTGCGTTCCAGGCCGCCGCCGTAGCCGGTGAGGCCGCCGCTGGCGCCGATGACGCGGTGGCAGGGGACGATGATGCCGACCGGGTTGCGGCCGTTGGCGAGGCCGACGGCGCGGGAGGCGGTGGGGTTGCCGAGGGCGTCGGCGAGCTGTCCGTAGGTGCGGGTCTCGCCGTAGGGGATCTGCCGGAGTTGATCCCAGACCGTGCGCTGGAAGGGGGTGCCGTTCAGGCGCAGGTCGAGGGTGAAGTCGGTGAGTTCCCCGGCGAAGTACGCCGTCAGTTGCTCCTCCGCCTCGGCGAAGGGGCCGTCGTCGGCCCTTCCGAAGGTCTCCTCCGGCGGGCGGTGGCGCTGGTCGGTCATGTAGAGGCCGCACAGGACGCCGTCCTCGGCGACGAGGGTGAGGGCGCCGTAGGGGCTGTCGATCACGGTGTGCTGTTTCACGGATGACACGATTCGGTCCTCACACGGGCAGGAAGTTGATCGGGTGGCTGTCGGTCGCCCACAGGTACTGGACGGCGTACGCCCGCCAGGGCCGCCAGGCCGACGCGCGGGCGGTGAGCGCGGCCGGGGTGGAGGGCAGGCCGAGGTCGCGGGCGGCGCGGCGGATGCCGAGGTCGGTGGGGAGGAAGGCGTCGGGGTCGCCGAGGGCGCGCATGGCGATGACGTCGGCGGTCCAGGGGCCGAAGCCGGGCAGGGCGAGGAGGCGGGCGCGGGTTTCCGCCCAGTCGGTCTCGACGCCGAGGCTGAGGGAGCCGTCGGCGAGGTGGCGGACGAGGGTGGTGAAGGTGGCGCGGCGGGTGCGGGGCATCGCCAGGGTGTCCGGGTCCACCTCCGCCAGTGCCTCGGCCGACGGGAAGAGGTGGGTCAGGCCGCCCTCGGGGTCGTGCACCGGGTCGCCGTGGGCCGTGACCAGGCGGGCCGCGTGGGTGCGGGCGGCGGCGGTGGAGACCTGCTGGCCGAGGACGGCCCGGACGGCGAACTCCGCCTCGTCGACGGTGCGCGGCACGCGGCGGCCGGGCGCCTTGTCGACCAGCGGCGCGAGCAGCGGGTCGGTGCGCAGCTGGTCGTCGACGGCCGTCGGGTCGGCGTCCAGGTCGAGCAGGCGCCGGCAGCGGCTGATGGCGACGGTCAGGTCGCGCAGGTCGGTGAGGGCGAGGCGGCAGGCGATGTGGTCGGGCGTGGGGGTGAGGGCGACGACGCCGTGGCCGTACGGGAGGCGCAGGGTGCGGCGGTAGGCGCCGTCCCGCCACTCCTCCACGCCGGGTACGGCGGTGGCGGCGAGGTGGCCGAAGAGGTTGTCGGGGTTGAGGGGGGTGCGGAAGGGGAGGCGGAGGGTCAGCGCGCCGCCGAGGGAACCGGCCGGGCCGGCCTCGGAGGCGCCGGGCGGGCGGAGTTCGGGTGTGCCGGACGGCCCGTCCTTGCGGGTGCGGCGGGCGCGCAGTTCGCTCGGGGCGAGCGCGAAGACCTCGCGGACCGTGTCGTTGAAGGTGCGGACGGAGGCGAAGCCGGCCGCGAAGGCGATGTCGGCCATCGGGAGCGGGGTCGTCTCGATGAGCAGCCGGGCGGTCTGGGCGCGCTGCGCGCGGGCGAGGGCGAGGGGGCCCGCGCCCAGCTCGGCGAGCAGCTGGCGTTCGATCTGCCGGGTGCTGTAGCCGAGCCGGGCGGCGAGGCCGGGTACGCCCTCGCGGTCCACGACGCCGTCGGCGATCAGGCGCATGGCGCGGGCGGTGAGGTCGGCCCGCTCGTTCCACTCCGGGCTGCCGGGGCTGGTGTCCGGGCGGCAGCGTTTGCACGCCCGGAACCCGGCTTGCTGACAGGCCGCCGCGCTCGGGTGGAAGGTCATGTTCTCCGGCTTGGGCGGTACCACGGGGCAGCTGGGCCGGCAGTAGATGCCGGTGGTCAGGACGGCGGTGAAGAACCAGCCGTCGAACCGCGCGTCCTTGGACCGGACGGCGCGCACGCAGCGCTCGGTGTCGGTGTGCATTCCCGTCTGCATGTGTCCAGGATGGTCCACCGGGCGGGCCGGGGCTGGCGGGAATCCGACATGGCCCTCACGCTTCCTGCGCCCCGCCGGATCGCCACGCGGACTCGCGCAGCAGCCGCAGCCCGTTGAGGCCGACCAGCACGGTCGAGCCCTCGTGCCCGGCGACGCCGAGCGGCAGCGGGAGATGGCCGATCAGGTCCCACAGGACGAGCGCGGTGATGCAGGTGCCCGCGATCACCAGGTTCTGCCGGACCAGCCGGCGGGCGCGCCGGGACAGGCGGACGACCGCGGGTACGGCCGTCAGCTCGTCGCGGACCACGACCGCGTCCGCCGTCTCCAGGGCCAGGTCGGAGCCCGCCCGGCCCATGGCGACGCCGGCGTGGGCCGCGGCGAGGGCGGGGGCGTCGTTGACGCCGTCGCCGACGAAGAGCACCCTGCGGCCGTCCCTCTCCCGCTCGCGTACGGCCTCCACCTTGCCGTCGGGCAGCAGGCCGGCGCGGACGTCGGTGATGCCGGTCGCGTCGGCCACGCGGGCGGCGGCGGACGCGTTGTCGCCGGTGAGCAGGGCTGGGGCGGTGCCGGTGAGGGCGGTGAGCGCGGCGGTGGCCGCCGCGGCGTCGGCGCGGAGGCGGTCGGTGAGGGCGAGGGTGCCGAGCGGGGTGCCGTCGCGGGTGACCTGGACGGTGGTCTCGGCGCCCTGGGTGGACTCCGCGCGGCCTACGTGGATCTCGCGGCCCTCGACCAGGGCCGTGACACCGCGGCCGGGGGACGCCTCGAAGTGCCCGGCGGGTGCGATGCGCAGGCCCCGGGTGCGGGCGGCGGCGACGATGGCGCGGGCCAGCGGGTGTTCACTGGGGTGCTCGGCGGCGGCCGCGAGGGCGAGGAGGGCGTCCTCGTCGAGGCCGGAGCCGGGCAGCGGGCGTACGGCGGTGACCTCGGGGGTGCCCTCGGTGAGGGTGCCGGTCTTGTCGAGGGCGGCGGTGTCGATCTCGCCGAGGCGTTCCATGGCGACCGCCGACTTCACCAGGACGCCGTGCCGGCCGGCGTTGGCGATGGCGGACAGCAGGGGCGGCATGGTGGCGAGGACGACCGCGCAGGGCGAGGCGACGATCATGAAGGTCATGGCGCGCAGCAGCGCGTCGGTGAGGTCGGCGCCGAGGGCGAGGGGGATGCCGAAGACCGCGAGGGTGGCGGCGACCACGCCGACCGCGTAGCGCTGCTCGATCTTCTCGATGAACAGTTGCGTGGGCGCCTTGGTGCGGGACGCCTCCTCGACCAGGGTGACGATCCGGGCGATGACCGAGTCGGCGGGGTCGCGGCCGACACGGACGCGCAGGGCGCCGGTGCCGTTGAGGGTGCCGGCGAAGACGTCGTCGCCGGGGCGCTTGAGGACCGGCAGGGACTCGCCGGTGATGGTGGCCTGGTCGACCTCGCCGGTGCCGTCGGCCACCGCGCCGTCGGCGCCGATCCGCTCGCCGGGACGGACCAGGAGCAGGTCGCCGACGGCGAGGGCGGCGGTCGGGACGGTCTCCTCTCGGTCGCCGGTGAGCCGGGTCGCGGTGGTGGGCGCGAGGTCGAGCAGGCCGCGCACGGAGTCGGCGGTGCGGGCGGTGGCCAGGGCCTCCAGGGCGCCGGAGGTGGCGAAGATGACGATCAGCAGGCCGCCGTCGAGGACCTGCCCGATGGCCGCCGCGCCGAGCGCCGCGACGATCATCAGCAGGTCGACGTCCAGGGTCTTCTCGCACAGGGCGCGCAGTCCCTCCAGCGCCGGTTCCCAGCCGCCCGCGGCGTAGGCGACCGCGTACAGGGGGCCGTACGTCCAGGCGGGGGCGCCGCCGAGGTCCAGGGTGAGCGCCGCGAGGAAGGCGAGCAGCGCCGCGAGGGCCCAGCGTGCCTCGGGCAGGGCGAGGACGCGGGTGCGGCGGGCGGGTGACTGCCGGGCGGGCGCGGGGACGGGGGTGGGAGCGAGGGTGGTGGACACGCGCACACCATACAGGAACACATGAAGACTCATTCATTCGTTCATCCGTTCATGCGTGCGGGCGGGTGCGTAAGATGACCGGCATGGGTCATGGAGCCGCCACCACCGCACAGGACGCGGCCGAGCGTGTGCGCCTGGACGCGGACAACGTCGCCAAGGTCGCCACCACGCTCCAGGCCCTGTCCACGCCCTCCCGCCTGCTGATCCTCGCCCGGCTGCGCGAAGGGCCGCTGCCCGCCACCGAGTTGGCGGCGGAGGTCGGCATGGAGCAGTCGGCCTGCTCCCATCAGCTGCGCCTGCTGCGGAACCTGGGCCTGGTCGTGGGTGAGCGGCGCGGCCGGTCGGTGGTGTACGCGCTGCACGACCACCATGTGGCCGAGCTGCTCGACCAGGCCGTCTTCCACGTGGAGCACCTGCGGCTGG
Organism: Streptomyces sp. SID5910; assembly: GCF_009862125.1. Classification (GTDB taxonomy): domain Bacteria; phylum Actinomycetota; class Actinomycetes; order Streptomycetales; family Streptomycetaceae; genus Streptomyces. Next base: position 4,803 of record NZ_WWHX01000723.1, on the reverse strand, counting down.
GGATCAGCGACGCGGCTAGCTGAGCAGTCGCCGCATGTCCTCGGCTGCGCGTACGGCGGCGTCCGCGCAGCAGTTGTTGAACAGCACGTGCAGCTCGTCGGCCTGCCGGGCCGCGCGCCGCAACCGCGGTACCCAGGCGGCGAGTTCGGCCACGTCGTAGTCGTGCCGGAAGCGGTCCTCCTTGCTGCCCCTCCCCCACGCCGGGCTGCGGCCGTGGAACCGAACGACGGCGAGCGCACGCCGGGTGACCGGCACGACCGGCGGCAGGGAGCCGGGCAGGCCCTGGGCCATGTCCACGCCGACGGCGGTGGCACCGAGGCCGGTGAGCAGCGCGGCCGTGGCGTCCGCGCGGTCCGGCGCCCACCAGTCCGGGTGCCGGAACTCCACGGCGAGCGGCCGCTCCCCCGTGCGCCGCGCGCAGTCCCGGAGGGTGTCCTCCGCCTCCGGGCCGGGCGCGAACCAGGGCGGGAACTGGAACAGCAGGGTGCCGAGCCGTCCGGCCGCGCGCAGCGGTTCGACGGCGTCGGTGAAGCGTCCCCACACCTCGTCGAGCAGGGCGGCGCTCGCCCGCCCGCGCCGCAGCAGGCCGCGCTCCTCGCCGCCGAGGCGGTCCCGCAGACCGGCCGGCAGGGCCTCGGCGCGGGTGGGGTGGCCGGTCAGCAGCGAGAATGCCTTCACGTCGAAGCGGAAGCCGTCCGGCGTGCGCTCCACCCACAGCTCGCTGTTGCGGCGGCTCGGCAACGCGTAGTAGCCGGCGTCCACTTCGACGACGGGCAGCCGTGAGGCGTAGTGCCGCAGCCGCCCCTCGGCGTCCCGTCGTCCGCGCGGATACCAGCCGCTCGCGACGAGTTGCCGGTCCGTCCACGAGCATGCCCCGACCAGTACGTCACCCATGGGAGCCCGGTTACCCCGGGCTCCCGGTTCGATCCGGCCCGGTCCGCGGCTACTCGGTCGCGGTGGGCCTGCGCGAGGCGGCCGTCGCGTCGCGCACGTCGGTGAGCGGGCGCAGCCGGTAGGTGTACGCGTAGTCCCGGTCGGCGAACAGCTTGAACTCGTCGTGCGTGTGCGCGCCCCAGCTGTTGTCGCCGCCGACGCCCATCTGGCGGTGGTTCAGCCGCAGCACGACCTCGTCGCGCGGGGTGAGCTGGTAGTCGTGGCGCACGCCGGCCGACAGGTCCTCCGGGGTGAAGTGGGACGCGTTGGCCTCCAGCAGGGGTTCACCGCTGGCGAGCAGGCCCACGCCCCGGAAGTCGGTGAGCGCGATCCAGCGGACGTCGGTCTTGTTGCCGTTCTCCTGCGGGCGGATGTAGGGCGTCCACTGCTCGGCGACGGTGCCGGAGTACAGGCCGACGTCGGAACCGGTGTTGCGGTCCCAGTAGTTCTCGTCGGGGCCGCGCCCGTAGTAGTGCAGCCGGTCCAGGCGGCCGGGCAGGAACAGCAGGGTGCCGACCTCGGGGATGTAGGGCAGGTTCGCGGCGCCCGGGTGCAGGGTGTTGTCGACCTTGATCTCGGCGTTGCCGAACACCGTGTAAGTGGTGGTGTACGCCGATGCGGTGGTGGTCGGCAGGGTGCCGCTGACCTTGATCTCGACGGCCCGGTCGCCCAGGGCCCGCACGGCGACGTCCGTCACGGTGCGGCGGGCGCCGGCGTCGCGCCAGGTCTGGTTGCGGGTGTGCTGGCCGTTGCCCTTGTCGTTGTCGGTGGGCGCCCGCCAGAAGTTGGGCACGGGCCCGGAGGTGAGCAGGCGGACGCCGTTCGCCTCGTAGGAGGTGATGGTGCCGCTGCGCTTGTCGACGGTGACGGTGAAGCCCTTGCCGCGCACGGTGACGTCCTGGTCGCGGTCGTCGTGGCGCAGGGCGGGGACGCTCGTGAGGCGGGCGGGGGTCACGGCGGGGCTGCCGGCGTCCAGCGGGAGCTGCTGCCGGGCCACCTCGAAGCCCGCCTTCGCCCACGGCGTGGACTCCTTGGTGGTGAAGGAGAGTCGGAGGAAGAACTCGGTGCCCGGGGCCGGGTCGGACGGCAGGCGTACGGGGACGGTGATGTCCTTGCGGGACAGCGGCGGGACGGTGAGCTGGTCGCGGGTCAGCTTTCCGTGCCGGACGGTCTTGCCGTCGGCGACGAGTTCCCAGCGGCCGTCGAACTCGCGGAGGTCGGTGAACAGGAACTCGTTGGTGAGGGTGACGGCTCCCGGGGCGGCGCCGGGGGCGGCGTTGATCGCCTGGTAGACCTGCTTGACCTCGGTGGCCTTGCCGGTGTGGCCGCGGTCGGCGGTGATGATGCCGTCGGCGACGAAGGCGCCGTCGTTGGGGTTGTCGCCCCAGTCGCCGCCGTAGGCGAGGAACGTCTTGTCCTTGGGCCGCTTCTTCTCGGTCCTCACGGTGGCCGCGTCGAACCAGAACCGCACGCCCTCGTCGCCGGGTCCACGCCCGTCGGAGGCCAGTTCGGCGCCGGTGAGGGCGCGGGCGTAGACGCGGGCGCGGCGGATCGTGCCGCTGAACTCGCGGGTCTGGTTGTCGGCGTCGCCGGCCAGGGAGAGCGGCGCGGTGTTGTTGCTGGGGCGCCGGTCGGTGGTGCGGGTGGCGCGCGCCTCGCCGTCGGCGTACAGGGTGAGGGTGCCGGCGTCCGCGTCGAAGACGCCCGCGACGTGGTGCTCGCGGCCGGTCCAGTCGTCCGGCACGGTCCAGGTGGCGGTGATCCACTGGCCGGCCGAGTGGATGAAGAACTCCAGCTTGCGGTCGGTCTGCTTCAGCGCGTACTGGGTGTCGCCCTTGGCGAGGAGGGGCTGGTGGTAGCCGGTGACGTGCGGGGTGACCCAGGCCTCCAGGGTCAGGGAGCCGGTGAGGTCGAGACTGTCGTGGCGTTCGAGGACGGTGAGGCCGGACAGGCCCTTGTCCCGGTCGAGGGTGCCGCGGGTGGCGAGGACCTCGCCGCGCAGCCCGGCCGGGCCCGACTCGGTGAACAGGGTGCGGGCCGGGACGGGCGTGTACAGGGACTGGTCGACGAAGTCCCAGATCCAGCCGCCCTGGAGGACGTCGTGGGCGCGGACGACGTCCCAGTACTTTTTGAAGTTGCCGGTGGAGTTGCCCATCGAGTGGGCGTACTCGATCATCACGTACGGCCGGGTGTCGGAGGTGTCCTTCGCGCGCTGCTCGACGCGCTGCGGGCTGTCGTACATCTCCGAGCGGATGTCGCTGATGCCCGGGCGGTCGTCGCCCTCGTACTGGATGACGCGGGTCTCGTCGTAGGAGCGGATCCAGTCGTGCATGGCGGTGAAGGTGGAGCCGCCGCCGGCCTCGTTGCCCAGCGACCAGATGACGACGGAGGCGTGGTTCTTGTCGCGGTGGACCATGTTCTGAGCGCGGGCCACGCAGGCCGCGGTCCAGTCGGGGTGGTCGCCGGGGAACCGGTCGCGGATGCCGTGGGTCTCCAGGTTGGTCTCGTCGACCAGGTACAGGCCGTACTCGTCGGCGAGTTCGAGCCAGTACGGGTTGTTCGGGTAGTGCGAGGTGCGGACGCTGTTGATGTTCATCCGCTTGATGATCCTGATGTCCTCGACCAGGTCCTCGCGGGTCAGGGCCGTGCCGCGGACCGGGTGCATCTCGTGCCGGTTGGTGCCGCGGAAGGAGACGGGCTTGCCGTTGATCCGCATCAGCCCGTCCTTGAGGGCGAACTCGCGGAAGCCGACCCGGTGGGAGAGGGTCTCGACCACCTTTCCGGAGGGGTCGCGCAGGCGCAGGACAGCCGTATACAGGTCCGGGTGCTCGGCCGACCACAGCTTCGGCGCCGACACGGCCTTGGCCGCGCTCACGGTGACGTCCCCGCCGGCCCGGACCGTGCCGAGGTCGGCGGGCTGCTGGAGCGGCCGGGACCAGACGGCGTGGCCGCGGGCGTCGTACAGCTGGGTCTCCACCGTGTACCGCCCGGTGTCGCCGCCGCCGTACGCGCGCACGTGCGCGGTGACCTTCAGCTCGGCGTCCGTGTAGGTGCCGTTCAGCGGGGTGTCCAGCTTGAAGTCCCGCACGTGCACGGTGGGGGTGGAGTAGAGGTAGACCGAGCGGAAGATGCCGCTCAGCCGGATCATGTCCTGGTCCTCCAGCCAGTCGCCGTCGGAGTAGCGGTACACCTCCACGGCGATCTGGTTGGTGCCGGGCTTCAGGTGGTCGGTGATGTCGTACTCGGAGGGGGTGTAGGAGTCCTCGTCGTAGCCGACGAGTTCGCCGTTGATCCACACGTAGTGTGCGGACTTGACGCCCTCGAAGTGGAGGAAGGTGCGGCGGCCGTTCCAGTCGCGCGGCACGGTGAAGGTGCGCCGGTACTGGCCGACCGGGTTGTAGCGGGTCGGCGCGGCGGGCGGCTGGGGGTCCTCGCCGCGGCCGTTCGGGCCCCAGTAGGGGTAGGTGATGTTCAGGTAGATCGGGAAGTCGTGGCCGTGCAGTTGCCAGACGGACGGGACGGGGATGGTCTCCCAGTCGCTGTCGTCGGTGTCGGTGCGGTGGAAGTCGGCGTCCCGGTCGTCGGGGCGGTCGGCGTAGGCGAACTTCCAGGTGCCGTCGAGGCTCAGGCGGTACGGCGAGCGGGTGCGGTCGGCGGTCAGGGCCTGCTTCACGTCCGCGTAGGGCATCAGCGTGGTGTGCGGGGGCTCGGTGCCGATCCGGAAGACGCCGAAGTCGTTCCACTCCGGGGGCTCGTCGGCCGCGGCACGCCGGCCGGCCGCGAGGGCGGTACCGGGCGGGGCGGACAGGGCGAGCGCGCCGAGGAGGGCGGCGCCGCCCTCCAACAGGCGGCGGCGGCTGACGACCGGGC
>NZ_WWHX01000722.1 GCF_009862125.1 Streptomyces sp. SID5910 | reverse complement strand
GGCGGCCGGACTCACCACGGGCACGGCGGCCGCGACCGCGAGCGCGGCACAGGCGGCCGCGGTGCCGGCGAGCGCCGCCGCCGTCACCGGCCGGAAGCTCCGCGACCTGACGGGCCCCGCCGAAACCGGCCGGTTCGCCGCGCACTGGACCGACCTCGGCATACCCGTGCGCTGCCCCGACGGCACGATGCTGTTCGTCTGCGGCGACACCTTCGACGGCGCCGGCGTGGGCGACGGCGACTGGCGTGCCCCGGTGGGCCTGCGCGCCCGGCAGCCCGACCTCGACTCCCTCGTCATCGACGACAGCGTGGGCGGCGCGCACGCCGTGGGACTGGTCCCGGAGGGCCACGAGAACGGCACCACCGCCATACCGTCCGACGTGTTCACGGTCGGCGGCACGATGTACATGCACCTGATGCGGGGCGTCCTGTACCGCACCCACCACTCCGACTTCTGGCGCTCGACCGACAACGGCGAGACCTGGCAGTACCTGTGCCAGTGGCCGGGGGACCAGTACGGCGGCCAGTTCCAGCAGAAGACGTACGCGGTCGCGGACGACGGCTACTGCTACGTCCTGTCCACGGTGTTCAACCGGGACGTGGCCTCCGACCTCCTGCTGCACCGCGTCCGCCAGGACCGGGTGGGCGATCCGGCCGCCTACGAGCCCTGGGGCTACGCGAACGGCGCCTGGGCGTGGGGCAACCACCCGACCACCATCACCGCGCGCCGCCGCTGGGGCGAGATCTGCTTCCGCGCGATGGGCGGCCGATACGCCCTGACCTGGCTGAACATGGAGCCCCTGTCGATGCGGGCCCAGATCTTCGCGCTCCCGACGAGCAACCTGTTCGCCACCCCGGAACAGACCGTCATCGTCCCCACCACCCCGGGCCACGAGTCGGGCAACGCGGTCGCCAGTCCCTACGGCGGCTTCATCTTCCCCGGATCGACCTTCAGCGACCTCGACCTCGCCGTGAGCCAGTGGTACGACGACCGGAACTACCGGGTGATGCAGTACCGGATCAACGGCCTCGCGGTCTGAGCACGTTCCCCGTCCGAACCACCCGAGGAGTACTCGTGCGCGCACGAAGACTGCTGATCACCCTGGTGGCGGGGCTCGCCGCCGTCACGGCGTCCACCACGCCCTCCGTCCAGGCCGACACCGGCGGCCCTCCCGGCGCCGCCGCGGCCGGCACTCTCGCGAACGCCCCGGAGAGCACCTATTTCTCCACGGCACAGATATCCCCGGGGGCCACCGTCGGCGCCCCCGCCGTGGGCGACAACCGGGAACACGGCGACCTCTGGCCGTCCTGCTGGTCGGACGACGACAACCTCTACGCCGCCTACGGAGACGGAGTGGGCTTCGGGAACACCTGGCAGGACATAGGCGTGACCCGCATCAGCGGCATGCCGGGCAGCCTGACCGGCGCCCAGCGCGCGGAGGGGGACCGGGTCGGCCGGATCTGGGGCGACCCCGCGCAGTACTACCGCAAGCCCACCGGCATGGTCTGCGTGGACGGCGACCTCTACCTCGCCGTCCAGGACCTCAGGCGCGGCACCCTGGACAGCGCGCCCAGCGCCACCGTCGTCAAGTCCACCGACAAGGGTCAGACCTGGACCTCGGACCAGACCCGCCCGATGTTCTCGGACGCCGAGTTCACCACCGTCATGTTCCTGGACTACGGCAAGGACAACGCCGACAGCCCGGACGGCTACGTCTACGCCTACGGCCTCGACCACAACTGGCGCGACACCTTCGACCCCGACCCGGACCCCACCGACCTCTACCTGGCCCGGGTGCCCGCCGGCTCCGTCCAGGACAGGTCGGCGTGGCAGTTCTACGCCGGTGACGGCGGCGGCGCCCCGACCTGGACGCCGGACATCGACCGGCGGGTCCCGGTCCTCCACGACGACCGCCGCGTCTACCAGAACGTGGGAACCGCGGGCCGCGTCAAGGACCTCAGCGTGCTCAGCCAGGGCGGCGTCGTCTACAACAAGCCGCTGAACCGCTACCTCTACACCTCCTGGACGGAGTACACCTTCGAGTTCTACGAGGCGCCGGCCCCCTGGGGTCCCTGGAAGCGCTTCACCCCGAAGGACTTCGGCGGCTACCCCTGGACACACACCAAGCACGGCGGCTACGCCACCACCATCCCGTCCAAGTACATCGGCGCGGACGGCAGATCGATGTGGCTCCAGTCCAACGTCTGCCCCTGCGGCGGCGGTTACCCGGCCGGTGACTTCTGGGCGTACACCTACTCCCTGCGGCCGATGTCCCTCACCCCGTCCGTCCCCACCGACCCGGCCAACACCCCGGACGGCGCACGCAACCTCGCCCGCGAACCCGGCACCGTCCCGGTCGAACGCGCCACTCACTTCGGCACCGCGATCTACAACGACGGCGTGCGGAATCAGAACGAGGACGACTGGAACGACGAACGCAAACCGGCGAGTTGGTGGGGCTACACCTGGCCGCGCGAGTACCGCGTCAACCAGGTCGCCTACACGACCGGCCGGATGTTCGGCGACGGCGGCTGGTTCAGCGGACCGCCCAGGATCCAGGTCCGGCGCGACGGCGTCTGGACCGACGTCGAGGCCCAGCGGATCACCCCCGCCTACCCGACCTCGTCGGCCGCCGGCACCAACCGGACCTACGTCTTCGACTTCGCCACCACCAGCGGCGACGGCGTCCGCGTCACCGGGGCGAGCGGCGGCACGCAGACCTTCACCTCGATCGCCGAACTGGAGGCCTACTACCGCTGATTGGACAGCCACCGGTGCCGGTGGCCGGCCCACGGACGTGCTCGTGCGGGGCGGGGCGGCGGCGACGCCCCGCGAGGACCCCGGCGCCCGGGGTTCACGGCTGCGGGCGGACGGTGAGCATCTGCTGCGCGTGACCCGCACAGCGCGGCGATGTGAGCGTGGCGCTGATCAACCCGCGCCCGGCCTTCGTCCACCGGGTCCGTTTTCACCAGCTGGTGGGCGGGACCGCCTCCGCCGTCGTCGGCTATCAGGAGGTTCTGGCGGAGGGCGTTCGGCTGGTGGTCGACACCGTGACGCGGATCGACGTGGCGGGGCGGCCGAGTTCGCCCAGCCGATCGCCGGCCTGGAGGACGCGCAGCGGCTGCTGCCGGTCCTCGACGCGGCGCCCGCGTCGGCCGCGGTGACGGTGGTCGGAGCCGGTCCGACGGGCACCGAGACCGCCGCCGAGCTCGCGGAGCAGGGCCGCAGCGTGACCCTGGTCTGCGGTGGGGTGCTCGGCCCGTACTTGCACCGGTGGGGGCGGCGTTCGGTGGCCGGTCGGCTGGCGGCGCTCGGAGTGAGAGTCGTGGAAGGTGCCGACGCGAGGGTGACGGCGGTGACGCGCGATGCGGTGCGGCTCGCCGACGGCCGGGAGCTGCCGAGCGCGGTGCCCCTCTGGACCGCCGGTTTCGGCGTGCCCGACCTGGCCGCGCGCAGTGGGCTGAGCGTCGACGCCCTGGGGCGGCTGCTCACGGACGAGACGCTCACGAGCGTGGACGACGAGCGCGTCGTCGCGGCCGGGGACTCGGCGGCGCCGTCGGGCCTGCCGCTGCGGATGAGCTGCCAGGCGGCGATGCCGCTGGGCGCGCGGGCCGCCGACACGGTGCTCAGCCGGCTGGCGGGGGAGCGGCCCGAGACCCTCAACCAGTCGTTCGGGGCGCAGTGCATCAGCCTGGGCCGGAGCGCCGGCGTCTTCCAGTTCGGCAACAGGTCCGATGTCGCGGTGTGGCTGCACATCGGCGGTCGCCTCGGCGCGAGGATGAAGGAGACGGGCCGCACGGGCATCGTGAAGCACCTGGCCGACGAGGCGCACCAGCCCGGTGGATACGGCCTGCACCGCATGAAGGGCGGCGCCGGCCGCAAGAAGGCGCTGGAGGCCCCGCGCGTCGAGGCGCCGGCTGCCGCCGAACGGGTTTCCTAGGCCCCATGGAACCCACCGATCCGACGTCCGGACTCCCCTTCATCGACGAGCACCGGGTACGCGTCGGTGCACCCCCGCCGAGGACCCGGGAGCCCTCACCGACTGGATCGCCCGTTCTCTTCCGCCGCATGCTCCGCGACATCGCCCGCGGCGCGGAACGCCGGGGGCCGCGGGGTGAAGCCGCTGTGCAGCTCGACCGACGGCGATCGACGGGCGTCGACGCCGCCCGGACACCGCAGTCCCCGTCCGGCACCACGCCCGCCGGCAGGCGGTGCGGCGTGGGTCGCTACGTCGCGCGGAACCTTCCCTGCTCGACCTCCGTGACCCGCCCCGCACCGATCAGCCGACTCACGTGCTGCGCCGCGGTCCGTCGCTCGACCGGCTCCACGTGCGGGCCCTCGACGTGGGGACGGTAGACCAGTCGGTGCTCGGCGATCTCCTCGACGGTCCGCGGCTCGTCGAGGAACGCCAGGAGGGTCGCGTCACGCTTCGCCACCACCCCCGCGAAGGCGTCGAGCCGCCCGGCGAACTCTCCAGCGCCCTCGATCACACCCTTCTGGTGAGCCGTGCCGTACCAGCGGACACCGATCTCCCGGCACCGGCGCAGGGAAGCCTCGAAATCGGTGAGACTGCTGCCCACGTCGCCGTAGTACGGGCCGAACGACGTCAGGTCGATGTCCGCCACGAAGAGGAAGCCGTCCGGTTCGATCAGGAAACCGCTGTGGCCCGGCGTGTGGCCCGGCAGGTGGACGACGGTCACGGTGCGGCCGCCGAGGTCGAACACCGTGCCGTCCTCGAACCCCGTGGCATCGGGACGGTCCCGCACGTGGAAGTGGTCGCGCAGCATCGCGTGGGTGCGCTCGGTGGCCTCCGAGGGGAGGCCGTAGCCTTCGACCATGACGTCGCGGGACCGCAGTGCGGCCAGGTCCCTCTCGGACTCTCCGACGAGGAGATCGCCGCTCGGTTCGCCAAGGACCTGATCTCGATCTACCCCCAGCTCGAAGGGAAGCTCGGGGAGGGGATCGTGCGGCGGCACCATCGTGTCGTGCCCTTCTGGGCTCCCGGGAAGCGCGCGTCGCTGCCGACGCTGCGCAGTCCCCTCGGACCGATCCACCTGGCCGGCGACTACCAGCTCGACATGCCCTCGCTCGCCGACGCGGCGACTTCGGGCGAGAACGCCGCAAAGGCGGTTCTCGCGAGCCTGAGCCGCTGACCTCTCGTTGGGCAACAGCAGCGTCGGTCTGCCCCGAGCGCAAGAACGCTCCAGGCAGACCGACCTCAGGCTCTAGAAGAAGCCGAGCTTCTTCGGCGAGTACGAGACGAGAAGGTTCTTCGTCTGCTGGTAGTGCTCCAGCATCATCCGGTGGTTCTCCCGGCCGATCCCCGACTGCTTGTAGCCGCCGAACGCGGCGTGCGCCGGGTAGGCGTGGTAGCAGTTCGTCCAGACGCGTCCCGCCTGGATCGCGCGACCCGCGCGGTACGCGGTGTTCATGTCGCGCGTCCACACCCCGGCGCCCAGGCCGTACAGCGTGTCGTTGGCGGTCTTGATCGCGTCGTCGAAGTCGTCGAAGGACGTGACCGACACGACCGGCCCGAAGATCTCCTCCTGGAAGATCCGCATGCGGTTGTGGCCCTCGAAGATCGTGGGCTGGACGTAGTAGCCGCCCTTCAGCTCGCCCTCGTGCTCGAAGCGTTCGCCGCCGGTGAGGACCTTGGCACCCTCCTGCCGGCCGATGTCCAGGTAGGAGAGGATCTTCTCCAGCTGGTCGTTGGACGCCTGGGCGCCGATCATCGTGCCGGTGTCCAGCGGGTGGCCCGGCGTGATCAGCTCGGTGCGGGCGACCGCCGCCTCCATGAACTCGGCGTAGGCGCCGCGCTGGACCAGCGCACGGGACGGGCAGGTGCACACCTCGCCCTGGTTGAGCGCGAACATCGTGAAGCCTTCGAGCGCCTTGTCGCGGAAGTCGTCGTCCTGCGCCCAGACGTCGTCGAAGAAGATGTTCGGCGACTTGCCGCCGAGCTCCAGCGTGACCGGTTTGATGTTCTCCGAGGCGTACTGCATGATCAGCCGCCCGGTGGTGGTCTCCCCGGTGAACGCCACCTTCGCCACCCGCGGGCTCGACGCGAGCGGCTTGCCGGCCTCCACGCCGAAGCCGTTGACCACGTTCACGACGCCCGGCGGCAGCAGATCCGCGACCAGGCTCAGCCAGTAGTGGATCGAGGCCGGGGTCTGCTCGGCGGGCTTCAGGACCACCGCGTTGCCCGCGGCGAGAGCGGGCGCGAGCTTCCAGGTCGCCATCAGGATGGGGAAGTTCCACGGGATGATCTGCGCGACCACGCCCAGCGGCTCGTGGAAGTGGTACGCGACGGTGTCGTCGTCGACCTCGCCGATCGAGCCCTCCTGCGCGCGGATCACGCCCGCGAAGTAACGGAAGTGGTCGATGGCGAGCGGGATATCGGCCGCCAGCGTCTCGCGCACCGGCTTGCCGTTCTCCCAGCTCTCGGCGACCGCCAGGCGCTCCAGGTTCGCCTCCATACGGTCCGCGATCTTCAGCAGGATGCCGGATCGCTCGGTCACCGACGTGCGGCCCCAGCCCGGGGCGGCCCCGTGCGCCGCGTCGAGCGCCCGCTCCACGTCCTCCGCCGTGCCGCGCGCGATCTCCGTGAACGGCAGTCCGTTCACCGGGGACGGGTTCTCGAAGTACTGCCCGCGCACCGGCGGCACGTACTCCCCGCCGATGAAGTGGTCGTAGCGCGACTCGTAGGAGACGATCGCGCCCTCGGTGCCGGGCGCCGCGTAACGGGTCATCCTGGTCTGCCTCCCTCAGCGTGCGCTGCCCGCCGTTGGACAGCTCTCCCGGAGGCTAGGGAGCCCGACGTTGCGCGGACGTTGCGTGAGCGGCGGCGGACCCGCACCGGAGCCCGGCCCCTCACGGTGACTCCTACCGGCGGGGCGTCACCACGCGCGCGGCGCCGCCGTCAGCTCGGACTCCAGCGCGGCGAGCCGGGACAGCACAGCGGCGGTCGGCCGGACCGCGGCCAGCGCACGCCAGACGTCCAGGTCGTCCTCGCCCCACGGCGCGTGCGCCCAGTCGGCCAGCAGGTCCGGGTCACCGCCCGCGATCAGCGCCGTGCGCAGACCGTCGGCCAGCCGGCGCCGGTGCCGCGCCACCGCCGGGGCCTGGGAACCCGGCAGCAGCGGACCGGCATACGCCGCCGCGGCCGCCGTCACACCACCCGCCCGCAGCCGGCGCTCGACCACGGCGACGTCGGACTCCACGGGCATCGTGAGCCGGTACGGGCGGGATGCCAGCACGCCCGGCCCCAGCACCCCGCGCAGCCGCGCCAGTTCGGCTCGCAGGGTCACCGGAGGCACCGTCTCGTCCTCGTACAGCGCGCACAGCAGCTCGTCGCCGGTCAGACCCTCCGGATGCAGCGCCAGCAGCACCACGATCTCGCTGTGCCGGCGACTGAGCCGCACCCTTTTGCCGCCACGGCTCAGCAGCGCCTCGTCACGGCCCAGCGCGGTCAGCTCGGCTGCGCCGGCGGCGGGCCGCTCCGGCGTCAGCAGCGCGAGATGGGACTCGGCGGCACGCGCCACCGCCTGGACGAAGCCCAGGCTGTGCGGATGCGCCAGCCCGTCCCCGCCCGTGATGTCCACGGCGCCCAGCACCCGCCCGGTGCGCGGATCGTGCACCGGGGCCGCCGCGCACGTCCACGGCTGGACCCGCCGGATGAAGTGCTCGGCCGCGAAGACCTGCACCGGCCGGCCGACGGCCACCGCCGTGCCCGGCGCGTTCGTCCCCACCGCGGACTCCGCCCAGCGGGCACCCGGCACGAAGTTCATCCGCCCGGCCCGCCGCCGGGTCGCCGGATGGCCCTCGACCCACAGCAGCCTGCCGTGCGCGTCGCACACCGCCAGCAGATGCTCGCCGTCGGCCGCGAACGCGCCCAGGAGTTCACGGAACAGCGGCATCACCCGTGCCAGCGGGTGCTCGGCGCGGTAGGTGCCGAGGTCACCGTCCATGAGCTCCACGCTCGCGGTGCCGTCCGGGCCGACACCCGCCCGGACGGACCGCCGCCACGACTCCGCCACCACGGCGCGCACGGGCCGCGATACCGTGCCCGCCTCGGTGAACGTCTCGTGCGCGTGGCGCAGCGTCCGCGCGCGCTCGACGGGATCGGCCCCAGGTTCCAGAGCCAGCCATGAATCGGTCAACTCGGCCTCCCCGGAGAGCGATACGACGGGGACATCGTCACTCCGCGGATGAGCGCCGACAACCACTTCGACCGACCCGATCACCCGAACGTGGCCGTCCGCCGTGTGTCAGGCGAAATTGACCAGTCTGATGTACCGGGTCCAGTCCCACAGCGGTCCCGGGTCCGTGTGATCGCTGCCCGGCACCTCGTAGTGTCCGATGATGTGCGCACGGTCCTTGGGAATGCCGTACTTCGTGCAGACCGCCGCGGTGAGCAGCGCCGACTGCTCGTACAGGGCGTCGGTGAGGTACTCCGGCCGGTCCACCCAGGCCTCGTGCTCGATGCCGACGCTGCGGGTGTTGTAGTCCCAGTTGCCGGCGTGCCAGGCGACGTCGGTCTCGCGGACGCACTGCGCGACGTGCCCGTCGGCGGACCGGACGACGTAGTGGGCGGACACCTGTTTGGCCGGGTTGCGGAAGATGGAGAGCGTGTCGGTGTACGTCTCCTGCGTGACGTGGACGATCACGTAGTCCACGGGATAGGTGGTGGGGCGGCTGGACGGGCTGAAGTTGGACGTGCTCGCCGGCTGCCACTCGGCGGACGGGTAGTCGACGTCGGCCAGGGGCAGCGCGGCGGCCCGTGTGCCGGACAGCAGTGCGGAGGAGACGGTGGCGAGCGCGGCGCCCTGTAGGAGCCGCCGCCTGGTCGGGGAAGGTGTTGCCCGTTCCGTTTCCACGGGGGGACCGCCTTTCGTGGTGGGGGGGGGT
>NZ_WWHX01000721.1 GCF_009862125.1 Streptomyces sp. SID5910 | reverse complement strand
TCCGTGAGCCGCTCGGCCAGCTCGCGGGCTTCGTCGCCGCCGGCATCGGCGGCCACCACGAGTTCGCGGCGGAGGGTGTCGACATACGGGGTGAGGTCCATGACGTCATCATGGCACCATCATGGCGCCATGCGCAAGCATTTATGGCACCTCTTCTGGCGCGGGGGCGATGAGACCTATCTGACCTGCGGAAACGCCGGGCGGCACGCGCTGGACGGCGGTGACGTCGGCACCCCGAGAGGCTTCCGGTGGCACCAGATGGCGTCACCCGATGCCACCTGACGTCACCTGGCGCCATCGCGCGCCAGGACTTGCCTGGGATCGGTCCGCCGGGGCGCGTTGCTCCGCTCGTCTTCTGGTAACCCGGTCGGAGAACACCCACCACACGACGAGGTGAGCACCATGGTGCTGTTGGGTCTTCTGCTCATGGCGGGCGCCGCCGCCTTCACGGGCCTGCTGATCGCGTACAACCTGTCCGGCGGGCCGGACTACACGGTGACCCTGCTGGGGAGCCAGCCGTTCACGATCAGCACCCTCGGGGCGTTCCTCGGAGGTATCGCCCTGACCCTGATCTTCGGCCTGGGCATGTGGATGCTGCTGGGCGGCACGATGCTGGCGCGTCGCCGCGGCAGGAAGCACCGGCTGGACGGGGAGGCCGGCACCGGCACCGCGGGTGAGACGACGGAACGCCGTCCGGCCGCGCACCGCCCCCACTGGCCCCGGCACAGCCACGGCCACTGAGCGTCGGGGGCGGGGCTAGCATCCGCTCATGACGACCTCAGAGAACGCGCGCGACAACGACAGCCTCCCCCTCGACGTCGAGATCGGTGCCCTCCAGGGCGGGACCGCCGACCTGTCCCGGTACGCCGGCCAGGTGGTGCTGGTGGTCAACGTGGCCTCCAAGTGCGGGCTGACCCCGCAGTACTCCGGCCTGGAGCGGCTGCACGAGCGGTACGCGGAGCGGGGCTTCACCGTGCTCGGCGTGCCGTGCAACCAGTTCATGGGGCAGGAGCCCGGCAGCGCCGACGAGATCGCCGAGTTCTGCTCGGCGACGTACGGGGTGACCTTCCCGATGACCGAGAAGGTGGACGTCAACGGGGAGGGCCGGCACCCGCTGTACGACCGGCTGACCGGCTTCGCCGACGCCGAGGGGCACAGCGGGGACGTCCGCTGGAACTTCGAGAAGTTCCTGATCGGGCGGGACGGCAAGGTCGCGGCCCGCTTCTCGCCGCAGACCGAGCCGGAGTCGGCCGAGGTCGTGGCGGCCGTCGAGGAGCGCCTCGCCGGCTGACCGGACGGGACGGTCGGCCATCACCCGGCGGTTGACCTTCCCCTTGGGGCAGGGCCGAGCGTCGTCGTCGCCGGGCGGAACAGGCCGCCCGGTGACGGAGGATGGCGACGTGGACGACGCGCGCGACGACGAGTTGCTCACCATCGGTGCGTTCGCCGCGCGGGCCCGGCTGTCGGCGAAGGCCCTGCGGTTGTACGACCGCCTGGGCCTGCTGGTGCCGGCCCATGTGGACGAGACCACTGGCTACCGCTACTACCGCACCGGCCAGGTGGAACGCGCCCGGCTCGTGGCGCTGCTGCGGCAGTTGGACATGCCGCTGGCCCGGGTCGCCGAGGTGGTGCGGGCCGACGGTCCCGAGGCCGCCGGGCTGCTCGGCGCCTACTGGGCCGACGTGGAGGCCCGGGTCGCCGGGCAGCGCACGCTCGCCGCATACCTCCGTGCACGGCTTTCGGGAAAGGGTTCCGAGGTGTACGAGAACTTCGCGGTGGAGACGGTGGACGTGCCCGGGCAGGTGCTGATCACCGAGACCCGGCACACGCTGGCGGGCGAGCTGCCGGCGTGGATCGGTGCCTCGCTGGGGCGGCTGGAGGAGGCGGCCCGCGGCTGCGGGGGCGTGACGGCGGCGCCGTTCGTCGCCTATCACGCCGAGGTGTCGATGGAGAGCGACGGCCCGGCCGAGTCGTGCGTGCCGGTCGCCGACGAGGCGGCGGCACGGGCGTGGGTGCAACGGCACGGGCGCGGCTGGGAGGCGCGGGTGCGGGTGGAGCCGGCCCGGCGGCTGGCCTTCACCCGGATCACCAAGGCCCAGGTGGCCCATCCGCAGATCCTGGCGGCCTTCGAGGCGGTGGAGGCGTGGATCGCCGAACAGGGTCTGACGGTGGACGGGCCGTGCCGTGAGGTGTACTTCGCCGACTGGGAGGCGGCCGGACCGGAGGACCCGGTGTGCGACGTGGCATTCCCGGTGAGGTGACCGTGCCGCCGGAGTGAACAGGGCCCTCTCGGCAAGGTCGGCGAACTGGTCGAGAGGGCTCTGCCGGCGGCGCCGGTCGGGCCGTGCGGGGAGCGGTCAGCCCTTGACCGAGGTCACGAAGGCGTTCCACGCGTCGGCGGGGAAGGCCAGGGCCGGGCCCTCGGGGACCTTGGAGTCGCGGACGGCGAGCGCGGCCACGAGGGGCGACTTGACCTCGACGCACGCGCCGTTTCCTCCGGAGTAGGAGGACTTGGTCCAAGATTCCGTGGCGCCCTGAAGAATTGCCATGTCTGCTCCGATGGCGAGTGAGTGCGGTTTACGCCAATGACGTGTGATCTTTGGCGTGATCGACGCTACTCGCAGACCTCGCCGATCGGAGCGGCCATTCACCCGACCGGATGGCATATTCCAGGCGACTCTTCCAGAACGACGCACCAGGGGTGTAGCATCCCGCCGCCCTCAGCGCGCGTACTCCTTCGCCACGTCCTCGATGCGCTGACGGGACTGCTCGACGTTCAGCGCCTGGGCGCGCAGATGCTCGTACATCACCGTGTACTTCTGCACGTCCTGCGCCTTCTCCAGGTACAGGTCGCTGGTGACTCCCTCGATGTACACGACGCTGGAGTCGGCGGCGTCGGCGAACTCCAGGATGGAGTACTGGCCGTTGATGCCGGGGTGCGCCCCGACGTCGAACGGCAGCACCTGCACGGTGATGTGCGGCGACTGCGACATCTCGACGACGTGCTCCAGCTGTTCGCGCATCACCTGCTTGCCGCCGACCACGCGGCGCAGCGACGCCTCGTCGAGGACCACCCACAGGCGCAGCGGGTTGGTCTCGGCGGAGATGCGCTCCTGACGCCTTATGCGGACCTGGACGCGCTTCTCGATGTCGGCGACCGACGTCTCGGGCAACGCGCCCTGGATCAGCGCCTCCGCGTACGAGCGGGTCTGCAACAGGCCGGTGATGATCTGGGGTTCGTACGTCCGCAGCGACTCGGCGTCGGTCTCCAGGCCGATGTAGACGCTGTACGGGATGTCGCCGAAGGCGTGCCACCAGCCCTGCTGGCGCGAGTCCTTCGCCATCTGCATCAGCGAGTCCACGATCCGCTGGTCCTCGACCTCGTACACCCCGCACAGGTCGCGTACGTCGCGCTGGCTGATGCTGCGCCGGCCGTTCTCCAGGCGGCTGATCTTCGACTGGGAGACCAGCAGCCGCTCCGCCACCTCCTCGGCCGTCATGCCCTTGACCTCGCGGAGCCGGCGCAGCTCCTGGCCCAGCCGACGCCGCCTGACGGTGGGATTGACATTGGACGCCACGGGACGTGCACCTCCGGCTGCGTGACTCATACGTGCCACTTTGCGTATCTGCTGTTGAGCAGACTGCCACCAAGGTGCTTTCTACCGCTGGGAAACGGTCGATATGCGCCGCGTACACGCCGGTTCGGGGACCCACCCGCACACATGGCCGCGCGGGGCGGCGGGTCCGGCCTCGTCCGGGTGTGCCGGACGTGCGGCCGGTCCCGTCGCCCCGCGCGGACCCGCGGCTCCCGTTACCGGGTCTCGGGGACTGTCGGTGCGGCGGTACGTGATGCGGTCGTGCGGTGGTGCCTGGGTGCGTGCGGTGCTGCGGATGCTGCCTGGGTGCGGCTCAGTGGACCACGGCGCGTGCCATGGATCCGTGGCGTGGTTGCGCCGGAACACCGTGGGCGGGTTCCGGGGCGGGCCTCGCCCCCGGTCCGGCGGCCTGCCGGCCGGCCGGTGCCGGGTTGCGGCGCGGCTGGGCCGCCGCACCGTTCTGGACGTCCATCACCGCGTGCGCCACCAGGCCGCCCATGGGGTCGTGCCGGATGAGGTCCCGCAGGCGGGACCGCGACGAGCGTCCTTCGTTGCCCGGGTAGAGGTGCTTGCCGAGTCCGACCGCGTGGGCCAGCGCGGCGAGCGCCGCGGTCCGCGGGTCCGGCGGTACGCCGGTGCGGATCGCCGAGTCCAGCCGGGCCTTGATCTCCCGGCTGATCGCCGTGTCCGTCGCCTGGTAGCGAGTCGTCGGCAGCACCCCGCACATCTGGCCCTCCACGGCATGCACCATGCCGCAGCGCTCCAGATGCGAAAGGTAGGTCTGGCGCAGCCCCAGGCGGGGTCCGCCAATCCAGTTGACCGCCCGTACGGGAGCGCCACGCCTTCGCAGCAGCTCCAACGCGCAGTCCAGTGTTGGATCTCCAGTCGGCCGTGGGGCCACCACGGCGATACGATCCCCGTCTGGGGCTATCCGTCCGGCCAGCGCCAGCTCCACCAGCTGTGCTCCGGCCAGACCGAGGTCGAGCGACTGCGGCTGTGCGGTGGTACCCGTGGTCGGGTCCAGCGCCAGCAGCAGAAGCTCCTCCGGAAGTGTTCTGCGGCTCCTGCCCATCCATGCCTCCCCGCGTGGATGACAGACAGGGTGACCCCTCTCACATTGGTCTGTCGAGGGTGCGTGACCGGTTCGTAGTGGAACCAGTAGGTATGTCGTTCTCGTCTACCGCGTGGGTTCTACCCGTACACAGGACACTGGTACATGGTTCGGTAGCGCACACAGGACGTGCGGCGCATGGAGGAGGCATCGGTGGCGGGCGAGTCCCCCGACAGGTCGAAGCAGCGCGAGTCGTCGGAAGAACCGACGTCGGGGAGCGCGGGTCCGGTTCCCGAAGCCAGGACCGAGGCGAGCGAGACGCGTGATCCGCGGCTGGCGGTGGCGCGGGACGCCGCGGCGTCGGCGTCCGCGACGTCCCGTGGGGGTGTGGACACGGCCACCCGGGTGCTGTCGGTCCGCGAGACGGAGACCGAAACGGAGACGCCGGAGGCGTCGGCCGACGGTGAGGGCGAGGCGGAGAGCACGCCCGAGGGCGACGCCGGGAAGGCGGCCGACACGGACGCCGAGCCCGAGGCCGGAGCTGAGGCGGACGCCGGGGCCGACGCCGAACCCGAGGCCGTGGCGGACGACACCGCCGAGGCCGAGGCTGAGGCCGACGCTGCCGACGCCGAGACCGCTGAGGACGAGACCGACGCCGACGCCAAGGCGGACGGCGCGGACAGCTCGACCGAGACGTCCGGTGACGGCCGGCTGCGTGACGCCGTGGCCGCGTGGGTCGCGACCGCCGACGAGCGGGCCGCCGCCAACGCCCGGCACGAGGCCGCGGACGAACCGGAGGACGCCGCGTCCCCCGAGAAGCCCGCGCAGGACGCCGAGAAGCCCGCCAAGGACGCCGACGCGGCCTCCGACGGGCCCGAGGACGCCCCCGAGGAGCCCGAGGACGAGCGCACCGACGCCGCCCCCGCCGACGACCCTGCCGACGCCGAACCGGAATCCGGCGCGGACGAGGACGCCGGGACCGGCAAGGGTGCCGTCGATCAGCCCACCGCCGTCTTCAAGGCCGTACGGCCGCCCGCCAAGCCCTCCGTCGACCAGCCGACGACCATGCTGAAGCTGGGCGACGCCGGAAAGACGGACGAGAAGGCCGAGAAGGGCGCCGACAAGCCCGAGGCCGAGGCCGAGCGCACCAGCAAGTTCGTCGCCCTGCGGCACCCGGACGACCCCACCACCCGCAAGCCCCCGCGGTCCGGTCAGCCCGAGAGGCCCGGCGCCGAGGCGCCCCGCGCCGCCGCCGGGGCCACCGCGGCCGTGCCGCAGGTCGGGCCCGAGCGGACCACGCAGCAGCCGCTGCCGCCGAAGCCGCCGCTGGACCTGCTGGCGGAGCTGACGAACACCCCGCCGCCCCCGGAGACCCCGCTGCGGACGACCGTGCGCCGGGTCAAGATCTGGACCCCGCTGGTCATCCTGCTGGTGATCGTCTTCGGCGTGGTGCAGGCGATGCGCCCGCTGCCCGAGCCGACGCTCGACCTCACGGCGCAGGAGAGCTTCACCTTCGAGGGCGGCAAGCCCGAGATCCCGTGGCCCGACAAGGGCCAGGCCGCGCTCGACGTGCAGGGCATCGGTTCGTTCGGGTCGTCCGGCGAGCAGAAGCCCGTGCCGATCGCGAGCGTCGCCAAGGTCATGACCGCGTACGTCATCCTGCGCGACCACCCGCTCAAGAGCGGCACCGACGGCCCGAAGATCAAGATCGACCAGGCCGCCGAGGACCAGTCGCAGGCGGGCCAGGAGTCGACCGTCAACGTCACGGCGGGCGACTCGATCTCCCAGCGGGAGGCCCTGGAGAGCATCCTCATCGCGTCCGCGAACAATGTGGCGCGGCTGCTGGCCCGCTGGGACGCGGGGTCGGAGAAGGCGTTCGTGGAGAAGATGAACGCCGCCGCGAAGGACCTCGGCATGACCAACACGACGTACACCGACCCGTCGGGCCTGAACAACACGACGGTGAGCACGGCCGTGGACCAGGTGAAGCTGGCCAAGGAGGCCATGAAGCAGCCCGCGTTCCGCGAGGTCGCCGCGATGATGTCGTACGACGACTACAAGGGCGAGAACCACGGCAACTGGAACCAGCTGGTCGGTCACAACGACGTCGTCGGCATCAAGACCGGCACCACCACCTCCGCGCTCGGCAACCTCGTCTTCGCGGCGAAGAAGGAGATCGGCGGCGAGACCCGGACCATCGTCGGGGCCGTGGTGCGCCAGCCGGCGACCGCGGACCAGGGGATCCTCGCGGCCGCGCTGGACTCCGGCGACAAGCTGATCCGGGCCGCGCAGGACACCCTGGAGTCGTCGACGCTCCTGAAGAAGGGCTCCGTCGTCGGGTACGTGGACGACGGCCTCGGCAATCGCACGCCGGTCGTGGCCACGCAGGACGTCAAGGCCGTCGGCTGGGCGGGCCTGACCGTGAAGCTGACCTTCGAGGCGGACCAGGTGCCGCACACCGCGAAGGCCGGCACCAAGGTGGGCACGCTCACCGTGGGCGACGGCGGGGTCAGCGGCGCGGTGAAGGTGCCCGTCGCGCTCCAGCAGGACCTGGTCGAACCGGCCTTCACGGACAAGCTGACCCGGATCGGCTGACCGCCGGGCCGGACCGCGACACGGTGCCCCGCGTCCCCGCGGGCAGGCAGAGCCGCAGGGGCGCGGGGCACCGTCGTGGGCGAGGGAGCCAGGGCCCACAGGTGCGTGCTAGCGTCACGAAACGGGGCAGGTCGCCGGGTCGCGGGAACGCGGCTGTGAATCGTACGGGACGGACGCGGCCGCAAGCAGAAGACGGGACACGGGGAGTGCCTTCAGGTGGCCACTGCGGAGCCGACACGCGCCGACGACGCCGATCCGGGCCAGGGGACGGGCCCGCGACCACGCGTACCTGCACCCCGCAAGGACGGCGGGGACAGCGGAGCGAGCGTGGACAGCAACGACACTGAGCGGGCCGGCGCCGACCCGGAGGCGCCGTCCGCGGCGAAGCGCGCCTTCCTGGCCGTGCGCGAGCGCATGCTGCGGCACCCCGTGCTGTCCGTCACCGCCCTCGCCGGGGTCCTCCACATCGTGTGGTTCTTCACCTTCGCGAACAGTGGCGGCGACCTCGCGGCGCAGGACGCGTGGGCGGAGTTCGTCGGCCGGCACCCGGCCTCGGCGTACAACCTCGCCTGGTACGGCGGCATGCACCCGGTGTCGTACAGCGTGGTGTCGCCGTATCTGATGTCGTTGCTCGGTGTGCGGACCACGCTGATGATCGCGGGGACGCTGTCGGCCGGGCTGCTGACGCTGGTCCTGATCCGCAGCCGGGTGGTCCGCAACCCGCTGTGGGCGACGTTCGCGGGCCTGTTCGGGCTGCTGGGCAACGCGGTGTCGGGGCGCGTGACGTTCGCGCTGGGCACGATGTTCGCGCTGGGCGCGGTGGCCACGGTGTTCTGCTGGCCGCACCGCTGGCGCCACGAACGCTGGGCGAAGGCGCTGTGCGCGGCGCCGCTGGCCGCGCTGTCCACGATGTCCTCTCCGGTGTCGGGCCTGTTCGTGGGCCTGGTGGCGGTGGCGCTGTTCCTCCAGAAGCGCCGCCCGGGCGCCTGGGCGCTGGGTCTGGCGCCGGCCGTGGTGGTCGCGCTGTCGGCCTGGCTGTTCCCGTTCTCCGGCACCCAGCCCATGGGCTTCGGCTCGACCGTGCTGCCGCTGCTGTACGCGGGCTTCGTGTTCTGGCTGGTGCCGCGTACCTGGACGACGGTGCGGATCACGTCGGCGGTCTACGGGCTGGCGGTGCTCCTGGTCTGGGCGATCAGCTCCCAGATCGGCTCCAACATCACGCGTCTGCCGATGCTCTTCGCCGGGACGGCGCTGGTGGCGGCGATGCCGTTCACGGTGCGGCGTTCGCGCAAGTGGTACGCGCTCATGGTGGCGCTCGCCGGGTTCGTCGGCTGGATCGGCTTCAAGTCGGCCGACGACGCCGTCCACACCCAGCCGGCCGCCTCCTGGGCGCGCGAGCTGGCGCCGCTGCTGAACGAGCTCCAGGAGGTCGGCGCCGAGAAGGGCCGCGTGGAGGCGGTGCCGGCGCGCTCCCACCGGGAGGCCTCGGCGCTCGCCCCGTACGTGAACCTGGCCCGCGGCTGGACCCGCCAGGCCGACATGGAACGCAACCCGATCTTCTACGACGACACGCTGAACTCGGCGAACTACCACGAGTGGCTTCAGCGCTGGGCCGTGCACTACGTGGTGCTGCCCAAGGACGAGCCGGACGGCGACGGCGGCAAGCGCGAGCGGGAGCTGCTCCAGCGGGGGCTGCCGTATCTGAAGCAGGTCTGGGGGGACGCCAACTGGCAGCTCTTCCAGGTGACCGACCCGGCGCCGCTGGCGGAGCCGGACGCGGTCGTCCAGCGGGCCGAGCAGGACGAGTGGGTCATCGACGTGCGGCGGCCGGGGCCCGTGCTGGTCCGGATGCCGTACTCGCCGTGGCTGAGCCTCGTCGACGCCGAGGGCAAGAAGCTCAAGCCGCCGCAGGAGACGGAGGCCTCCGAGGACCGGCCCGAGGGCTCGCCGAAGACGTTCGAGAACGTCAACGGCTGCCTGACGGAGACGGAGGAGACCGTCGAGGGCGACACGTGGACGGTGCTGGTCGCGCCGAAGGCGGGCACGTACCGGCTGTCGGCGCCGTACGGGTTCTCGCGCGGCACGCCCTGCCCGGACGAGATGAAGGACGAGCTCAAGGACCGGCTCGCGGAGCAGCTCGGGGACGAGCTGAAGTTCGCGCCGGAGTAGCCACCCGAGCTGGGCGGACGGCCGGGATCCCGATGCGGGGTCCCGGCCGACGTGTTTCCCGGACGCCCACGGTTGTTCATACCTGTGAACGCAGATCAGCAAGACGAACTTCTTTACCCTCTCTTGACCTGTCACTTTCTTGTCGTGCCCGCGCCGACACAACCACGATGAGCGGGCACTTCGCCGCGCGCCTCGCCCTCACCCGCTCTTGCGAAGTGTCAGCCTGCTGAGCGGAGTTCACAAGGCGGACCCCGGAAGGGGGCACATGAACGGTCTCGACTGGTCCGTGCTGATCGGCTACTTCGCCGTGATGGTGGCGATCGGCGTCTGGTCGCACAAACGCGTGGACAACGTCAGCGACTTCTTCACGGCCGGCGGCAAGATGCCCTGGTGGCTGTCCGGCATCTCCCACCACATGTCGGGCTACAGCGCGGTGATGTTCACCGGGTACGCGGGCATCGCCTACACCTACGGCGTCACGTCCTTCGTCACCTGGTCCTTCCCCATCGCCCTCGGCATCGCCATCGGGTCCCGGCTGTTCGCGCCGCGCATCAACCGGCTGCGCTCACGGCTCCACGTGGCCTCCCCGCTGGAGTACCTGAAGAACCGCTACAACCTGCCCACCCAGCAGGCCCTGGCCTGGTCCGGGATGCTGCTGAAGATCGTGGACGTGGCCGCGAAGTGGGCGGCCATCGCCACGCTGCTGTCCGTCTTCACCGGCATCACCCTCAACCAGGGCATCCTGATCACCGGCGTCATCACGGGCATCTACTGCACGATCGGCGGCCTGTGGGCGGACGCGCTGACCGAGCTCGGCCAGTTCGTCATCCAACTGCTGGCCGGCGTCGCGATGTTCGTGGCCGTCGTCATGAAACTCGGCGACCACGGCGGCTTCTTCGGTGTCTGGGACGAGCCCGCCCTCCAGGGCCACGGCAAGCCGCTGGTCGGCCCCTACGGCACGGTGTTCCTGCTCGCGTTCCTCTTCATCAAGCTCTTCGAGTACAACGGCGGCATGCTCAACCAGGCCCAGCGTTACATGGCCACGAGCAACGCCCGCGAGGCGACGCGGTCGGCGCGGCTGTCGGCGGTGCTGTGGCTGGTCTGGCCGGTGGTGCTGTTCTTCCCGATGTGGATGTCGCCGCTGCTGGTGGAGTCGCAGAAGCCGGACGGCTCCGACTCCTACGGCCTGATGACCGAGCAGCTCCTGCCGCACGGGCTGCTCGGCCTGGTCGTCGTCGGCTTCTTCTCGCACACCATGGCCATGTGCTCGTCGGACGCCAACGCCATCGCGGCCGTGTTCACCCGTGACGTGGCCCCGGTCGTGTCGGCGCGGGCACGGGCCTGGGGCGAGCGGTCCGGGCTGGTCGCGGCGCGGGTGACGACGGTGGTCTTCCTCGCCCTGTCCATGGCGGTGGCCACGCAGGTCGACTCGCCGACGTTCAAGGACATCATCACCGTCGTCATCAAGTGGGTGGCCGGTCTGATGGGCCCGATCGCGATCCCGATGATGCTGGGCCTGCTGCGGCCCTTCCGCCGCTCGGGACCGACGGCCGCGCTCACCAGCTGGGCGGTCGGTCTGCTCGCCTTCTGGCTGGTCAACTACCCGGTCAACTGGAACGTCGAGGGCGGGGTGCCGCTGGAGTACCAGGTGTCCGTCCCGCTGGCGGTCTCCCTCGTCCTCTACGTCCTCATCGGTTACCTGAAGCCGGAGGACACCCCGGAACGGCTCGCGATCATCGAGCGGGTCAACACGGACGACGACGCCTCCGGGGCGGCGGCGGCCGTCCCGGCGCCCGCCGGAGCGCCGGCCGACGCGGTGGGGCGGGCCCCGGCGAAGGACTGAGGCCGGCCTTCACGCGACTGAGGCCGGCCCTCACGCGACTGAGACCGGCCCTCACGCCCTGGGGTAGCGCGCCAGCCAGCCCGGGGACGACCCGGCCGGTCCGTGCAGGGCGGGGCCCTGGGTCATCTCCATGGCGAAGTCGTCGGCCAGTTCCAGGATCGTCGGACGGCCCTCCAGCTCGGCCAGCCAGGCCGGCGGCAGGGCCGTCTCGCCGTGCAGGGCACCGAGCAGCCCGCCCGCCAGGGCGCCGGTCGCGGCGGAGGGCCCGCCGTGGCCCCCGGCCAGCCGCAGCCCGTGCCGTACGTCCTCGGCGACGAGCGCGCAGTACACGGCGGCGGCGACCAGCCCCTCCGCGGTGCCCCCGCCGGCCAGCTCGGCCACCCGCGCGCGCGTCGGCAGCCCCTGCCGTACCGCGCCGAGCGCGTGCTGCAACGCCTCCGACACCGGCTCGTGCCCGGGCCGGACGGCGAGCAGCGCGAGTGCCCGCTGCACCGCCGGGTCCAGGCTCTCCCCCCGCGCCAGCCCGTGCACGACCACGGCGTACGCGCCCGCCGCGAGGCTCCCGGTGGGGTGGCCGTGGGTCTGCGCCGCGCACTCCACGGCGAGCTGGGCGACCAGTTGCGGCTCCCAGCCGACCAGCAGCCCGAAGGGCGCCGACCGGGCGGCCGCCTCGGGCCCGCGCTCACCGGGGTTCTTGGGCGCCTCGGGGGTGCCCATCGTGTCGTCGCCGAGCCCGAGCAGCAGGGCGCGCGTGGGGTCCCGGCGGGCGTACAGCCACTCCTCGCGGGCCAGCCAGCCGTCGTCCTTGCGCCGCTCGTCCGGCCCCCAGTCCCGCTGGGTCGCGGACCAGCGCCGGTACGCCCGGTGCAGATCGGTCGGCGGATGCCAGGCCCCGGTGTCGCGCCGTACCTGGGCGCGGATCAGCCCGTCGACGGAGAACAGGGTGAGCTGCGTGAGGTGGGTGACGGCACCGCGCCGCCCGTAGGCGGGGGTGAGGTCGGCCGGGCCCTCGGGCCCGTGCGCCTCGCGGACGGCGTCGGGGTCCATGCCGTCGAGGGGCGCACCGAAGGCGTCCCCGACGGCCACGCCCAGCAGGGTTCCGCGCACCCGGCTGCGGAAGTTTTGCTGCTCGGCACGACCCCACACGGCGGCTCCGCCCGTCGCGCCCACCTGACCTCCCGAGGCATCGCCCCTACGTACGACGCGAGCACTGTAATCGAACGAGGACGGTCGGTTCAGGGTGCGGAATGGGGCGAAAGCATGGCCTGAGCGGTCAGATGGGGACAGTCGTGGGTCGTGCCGGGTGACGACACCCACGTACGGCGGAGCTGCCCGCCGGGTGAGCGCCGGGCTCGTGGGGAATGAGGTGGGCATGACCACCACGACCACCACCGCCTCGCGGGCCCTTCCCCTGGCGGCGACCGTGCTCACCGGCACCGTCGCCCTCTACATGGCCCTCGTCGCCTTCGGGAACATCACCGACTTCGGGACGAACCAGGCGTTCGTCCAGCACGTGCTCGCCATGGACACCACGTTCAAGGACGACGACCTGATGTGGCGGGCCGTCACGAGCGAGGGCTTACAGAACGCCGCGTACGTGGCGATCATCGTCTGGGAGACGGTGGCCGCGCTCGTGCTCGTCGCCGGCACCTGGTTCGGGTTCCGGCGGGACCACGCGCGGGCACGAAGGCTCTCCACCGCCGGGTTGCTGATGGTGATGCTGCTCTTCGGTGCCGGTTTCATCGGCATCGGCGGGGAGTGGTTCGCGATGTGGCAGTCGGACACCTGGAACGGCCTGGACGCGGCGACGCGGATCTTCCTGCTCAGCGGCGTCGTGCTGATCGTCACGCACCTGCCGCGGGAACGGGCCGCCACCACGGGACGGCCCTGACGGGCCCCTACGGGACGACCGTGACCTTCGTGCCGGCCGTCGCGAACGTCCAGACGGCCTCGCCGTCGGCCTCGTGCAGCCGGATGCCGCCGGTCTTCGCCCCCTCGGCGGGCGGCGGCGGCGAGGAGCCGTCGACCGCGTGGGAGAAAGCGACCGAGACGCCGTCCTGGAGGGCGAAGTAGACGATCTGCTCGATCCGCACGCCGTCGGAGCCGGTCGTGGCCCCCTCGGTGCGGGTGCCGACCGTGTAGGCGCCGGGGTCGGGGCTGACGGTGCCGGGCCACACGGTGAACGTCCGGCGGGAGGCGTCGCTCGCGTCGACCAGCCAGACCCGCTTCTCGCCGAGGGAGTAGACGACGCGCCGCCCGGTGCCGGAGCCGTCCGGGACCGGGGTCGGCGCCTTGGGCGCGGGGGACGCCTCCGCCGAGGCCGACGGGTTCGGCTGCCGGGACACGGCGGCGGTGGGGTGCGGGCCCCGGTCCGCCTGCACGGTCAGGACGACGACCCCGGCTATCGCTCCCACGGTCAGACCGGAGACCCAGGCCCACGAGGGAAGTCGGGCAGGCACGGGCACGCATCTCCTCAGCTACGAGAACCCCGACACACCGGGGGTCCGATCATCGTACTGTGAGCGGCCCGTACCTCGGTCCGGCGGCGATCGGTCCGGCGGCGATCGGTCCGGCAGCGCTCAGTCCAGCACCGGCAGCAGCTCCGGAAGGTGCCCGTCCGAGGCCGTCGCCGCCCGCTGCCGCTCCTCGGGGACCTCGCCGTACAGCGTGGTGCGGGGCTTCGCCGGGCGGCCCGCCGCGTCCGCGACCGCGATCAGGTCCTTGACCGACTTGTACGAGCCGTAGGAGGAGCCCGCCATGCGGGAGATCGTCTCCTCCATGAGCGTGCCGCCCAGGTCGTTCGCGCCGGAGCGGAGCATCTCCGCCGCGCCCTCGGTGCCCAGTTTCACCCAGCTCGTCTGGATGTTGGGGATGTGCGGGTGCAGGAGGAGCCGGGCCATCGCGGTGACCGCGCGGTTGTCCCGCATCGTGGGGCCGGGCCGCGCGATGCCCGCCAGGTAGACCGGCGCGTTGGTGTGGATGAACGGCAGCGTCACGAACTCCGTGAAGCCGCCCGTGCGCTGCTGGATGCCGGCGAGGGTGCGCAGGTGGCCGAGCCAGTGGCGGGGCTGGTCGACGTGCCCGTACATCATCGTGGAGCTCGACCTGAGCCCCAGTTCGTGGGCCGTCTCGATCACCTCGATCCAGGTGGCCGTCGGCAGCTTGCCCTTGGTCAGGATCCAGCGGACCTCGTCGTCCAGGATCTCCGCCGCCGTGCCCGGGATGGAGTCGAGGCCCGCCTCCTTGGCCGCGCTCAGCCACTCGCGGATCGACATGCCGGTGCGGGTGGCGCCGTTGACGACCTCCATCGGCGAGAAGGCGTGCACGTGCATGCCCGGGACGCGGGCCTTGACCGCCTTCGCGATGTCGAAGTACGCCGTGCCCGGCAGGTCCGGGTGGATGCCGCCCTGCATGCAGACCTCGACCGCGCCGACCTCCCACGCCTGCTGGGCGCGGTCGGCGACCTGGTCCAGGGAGAGGGTGTAGGCGTCGGCGTCCGTGCGGCGCTGCGCGAAGGCGCAGAAACGGCAGCCGGTGTAGCAGACGTTGGTGAAGTTGATGTTCCGCGTCACGATGTACGTCACGTCGTCGCCGGCCACCGACTTACGCACGTCGTCGGCGACTTGGCACAGCGCGTCCAGCGCCGGGCCGTCGGCGTGCAGGAGGGCGAGGGCCTCGTCGTCCGTGAGCTTCGTGGGGTCGTCGGCGGCCGTGGCCAGCGCGGCGCGTACGTCGGTGTCGATGCGCTCGGGGGCCATGCCGGGCGCGGCCGCCTCGCGCAGGGCGCCCCAGTCGCCGTACACCTCGTCGAAGTCGTCGCGGCGGTCGGAGGTGCGGCCGTCGGTGTCGATGGTGCGGTGCAGGTCGGTGCGGCCGGACGCCTCGAAGACCTCGTCCGGCTCCTGCCACGGCCGCCCCTCCACCGTGGCGTCCGCGCGGGCGAGTCCGGTGTCCGGGTCGGCGAGCGCGGCCACGTGCGGGCGCAGGCGCGGGTCCAGCCAGGGCTCGCCGCGCCGGACGAACTCCGGGTAGACGCAGAGGCGTTCGCGCAGCTCGAAGCCGGCCGTGCGGGACTTGGCGGCCAGCTCCTCGATCTGCGGCCAGGGGCGCTCGGGGTTGACGTGGTCGATGGTGAGCGGGGAGACGCCGCCCCAGTCGTCGATGCCGGCGCCGATCAGCCGCTCGTACTCGGCGTCCACCAGGTTCGGCGGGGCCTGGAGGCAGGCGGAGGGACCCATGATGTGCCGGGCGACGGCGACCGTGGCGACCAGCTCGTCCAGCTCCGCGTCGGGCATGCCGCGCATCGCGGTGTCCGGCTTGGCGCGGAAGTTCTGGATGATCAGCTCCTGCACGCCGTGGTAGGCGCGGGAGACCTTGCGCAGCGCGAACAGGGACTCCGCGCGCTCTTCGTAGGTCTCGCCGATGCCGATGAGGATGCCGGACGTGAAGGGCACGGAGGAGCGGCCGGCGTCCTCAAGGACGCGCAGGCGGACGGCGGGCTCCTTGTCCGGGGAGCCGTGGTGCGGCCCGCCGGGCTCGGACCACAGGCGGGTCGCGGTGGTCTCCAGCATCATGCCCATCGAGGGCGCGACCGGCTTGAGGCGCTGGAAGTCCGTCCAGGACATGACGCCCGGGTTGAGGTGCGGGAGCAGTCCCGTCTCCTCCAGGATGCGGATCGAGATCGCGCGGACGTACGCGATCGTGTCGTCGTAGCCGTGCGCGTCCAACCACTCCCTGGCCTCCGGCCAGCGGTCCTCGGGCTTGTCACCGAGGGTGATCAGCGCTTCCTTGCAGCCGAGGGCGGCGCCCTTGCGGGCGATGTCCAGCACCTCGTCCGGCGACATGAACATCCCGTGCCCGGCCCGGCGCAGCTTGCCGGGGACGGTGACGAAGGTGCAGTAGTGGCACTTGTCGCGGCAGAGCCGGGTCAGCGGGATGAAGACGCTCTTCGAGTACGTGATGACGCCGGCGCGCCCGGCGGCCTCCAGGCCCGCGTCCCGGACCCGGGCGGCGGACGCGGTGAGGTCGTCGAGGTGCGCGCCGCGGGCCTGGAGCAGCACCGCGGCCTCG
This sequence comes from Streptomyces sp. SID5910, assembly GCF_009862125.1. GTDB lineage: Bacteria > Actinomycetota > Actinomycetes > Streptomycetales > Streptomycetaceae > Streptomyces. The sequence continues at coordinate 2,833 of NZ_WWHX01000721.1, read as the reverse complement.
GAGACGTCGAGGGCCACACCGTCCCGGGCACGTTTGAGGGCGCGACGCATGGCGTTCTCGGTGGGGCCGGTGGGGTCGGCGGGGCCGGTTCCGGAGGTCGCGGAAGTCGTCATCCTTCGAGCATACGAGCGGCGTGATCAGGACGGGGATGCCACGGGGGGCGCGTCCGGCGGCCCACCGGGCGGTTTCCGGCCCTCCATCCGTCACACCCCTTTCCTTGCACCGGAGTTCACGGCTCAATACGAGGGTTGCACGCACCACCCCTGCACCACCCATGCCCTGTCAGCGACGACACCTGGGGAGCAGCAGCATGTGCGAGGACGACCACGCCGGGATCGGCAGACGCGCGGTGTTCGTGACGGGAGCCGCCGCCGCGCTTACGTTGGGGACCGTGAGCTTCGCTTCGGCAGCGGGCGGCCCGGCCCCACGGACCAGAACCGTACGCGGCACCCTCCCGCCCGGCTCGCCCGACTTCGTGTACGTCCCGGTGGAAGTGCCGCCGGGCGTACGCGAACTGCGGGTCTCCTACACCTACGACCGGCCCGCCGTCCCCGCCGGGACGCAGGGCAACGCCCTCGACATCGGCGTCTTCGACGAGCGCGGCACCGAGCTGGGCGGCCGGGGCTTCCGAGGCTGGTCGGGCGGGGCGCGCACGGAGTTCTTCGTCCGCGCCGACGACGCCACGCCCGGCTACCTCCCGGGCCCAGTGCGGGCGGGCACCTGGCACATCGCGCTCGGCCCCTACACGGTCGCGCCGCAGGGCCTGTCGTACGAGCTGACGATCACGCTGACGTACGGGGAGCCCGGCGACACGCCCCGGCCGGTGTATCCGCCGGCCCGCGCCAAGGGGCGGGGCCGCGCCTGGTACCGGGGCGACTGCCACCTGCACTCCGTGCACTCCGACGGCCGCCGCACCCTCGCCGAGATCGCGGCGCTGGCGCGGGCGGCGGGGCTGGACTTCATCAACTCCTCCGAGCACAACACGCACTCCGCGCACGCGCACTGGGCCGACCTCGCCGGCGACGACCTGCTGATCATGCTGGGCGAGGAGGTCACCACGCGCAACGGACACGTGGTCGCCCTCGGCACCGACCCCGGCACCTTCGTCGACTGGCGCTACCGGGCCCGCGACAACCGCTTCGGCCGTTTCGCCCGCCAGATCCGCCGCGCCGGCGGCCTGGTCGTGCCGGCCCACCCGCACGCCACCTGCATCGGCTGCAACTGGAAGTTCGGCTTCGGGGAGGCCGACGCGGTCGAGGTGTGGAACGGGCCCTACACGCCCGACGACGAGGTGGCGCTCGCCGACTGGGACGGCATGCTGGTCGCCTCGGTGCGCGAGGGCCGCGGCTGGATCCCGGCGATGGGCAGCAGCGACGCCCACCGGGACCCGGACACCATCGGGCTCCCGCAGACCGTCGTCCTCGCCGACGACCTGACCCGGGAGGCGATCCAGGACGGCATCCGGGCGGGCCGGTCGTACGTCGCCGAGTCGGCGAAACTCACCCTCACCTTCACGGCGTCGGGCGGCCGCGGCGAACACGCCGGCATCGGCGAACGGCTCCCCGTCGCCCCGGACACCCCGGTCACCGTCCGCCTGTCGGTGACGGGCGCCCCGCGCTGCACGGTCCGCTTCGTCACGGACCAGGGCGTGCTGTTCACCAGCGCCCCGCTGCCGGTCTCGGGCACGGGCACGGTGGAGTGGCACACGACGGCGTCGTACGCGGCATACGTCCGCGCGGAACTCCGCCACGAGGCAGCGGCGGGCCCCCTGCCGGGGGCACTGGCGGCATTCACCAACCCGGTGTTCCTGGGACGGCGTTAGGCCCTCGTCGCGGCTCCCGTTTCCCTGTTACGGCGCGGTGACAGTTCGTTCATTGATCAAGGTCAATCCGGCAGCACACTTGGCGCATCGCCCGCTGCCGGGGGCCGAACCGGACGCCGGAACGGAAAGGCAGCACGGGCCGCTTCTCCCGCTCGCACCACCCACGCTCGTGTCATCCCTGGGGGGATCACCATGTCTGCTTCGCGCTCGCACCACCGCCTCGTCCTGCGTGCCGCCGTCGCCACCGCCGCACTGGCCGGCGCACTGTGCGCACCCGCCGTCGCCTACGCCACCGGCGGCGCCGGGTCGTCGGACTGCACGGTGACGAAGACGATCGGCGCCAGCTTCGGCGGCTGGACCGTGGACCTGACCAACAGCCTCGACGGACCCACGGCCGCCCTCAAGGACGACACCGGCAAGACCGTGGCCACCGTCGACCGCGCCCACCCCGAGGACACCGTCAACGGCCTCAAGATCAAGGACGCGGACACCGCCACGCCGCTCCTCCTCGACCGCAGCCAGGGCGACCCCGCCCCTTGGCGCACCACGCCCTTCCCGACGCTCCCCGACGGCTGCGCCGGCACGGGCGAGGACGACGGTGCGGACGACGGGGGTGCGGTCGCGGAGCCGGGCGACGAGCCGGGCGCGGGCACGGGGGCCGGTACGGACGAGGGGACCGGTACGGAGGAGGGGGCCGGCTCCGGCAAGGGCGCCGGATCGGGTACGGACGCCGACCCGGGCACGGACGCCGCCCCGGGAACCCCGCAGCGCACCACCAGTGCCACCGGCACCGGCACCGGCACCGGCACCGGCCAGACCAGGGTCGTCCCGGCCGGCGGGGTGGCGGCGGGCGCGGAGAGCACCGCGGGCCCGGACACCGTCCTGCTGGCGGGCGGGGCCACGTTGACCGCGGCCGGTCTGGCGGGCCTGGGCTTCGTGGTGCGCCGCCGCCGTGGCACCGGCGCGGGCGTCTGACGGCTTCGCCGTCCCTGCCCAGCGGGCGGGCCGCCG
>NZ_WWHX01000720.1 GCF_009862125.1 Streptomyces sp. SID5910 | reverse complement strand
TCTCGGCGTCGTTGCGCACCTGCTGGGCCGCCGACTCGGCGAGCTCACGGTGCTGCTCGGCCGCGCGCCGGGCCTCCTCCCGCAGGTCCTTCGCCTCTTCCTCGGCGAGGCGCAGGATCTTCTCGACCCGCGCACCGAGACCGGCGTACGACGGCTCGGCGTCGTTGACCTGGGCCTGGGCGTTCTGGGTCTCGAGGTGGAGCTCCTCGATGCGCTTTTCCAGAGCGGTGATGCGGGAGAAAGCGCTGTCGCGATCAGAAATGATCTTGGAGATGTATTCGTCCACCTGAGCGCGGTCGTACCCACGCCGCACGTGCTCGAAGCCGTAGGGGGAAGTGTCGCTCATGGGGTTCCTGTCGAAAGAGACCGGGTGAGGTGATAGAGGGAATCCTAGGCGCCAATGCGGTGTGTCATCGAGCGGATGCGTGTTTGATCTGGAGAATGACACCTCTTTTGAGTGGCTAACCCACGGACGGCTTGCCAAAGTTCAGGTCAAAGGTCAAGACGGAGGGTGAGTCAGAGCCTTCCAGGAGACACGCAAACCACCCTGCACGCTAGCCGTCTGACGACTTGCCACCCGAACGGGGGGCGCCGACCGTCGCACCGGCCTTCACCCCGTTGTCCTTGCCGCCCGCCGGGGCCTCGAAGGACTCCAGCGCCTCCAGCACGTCCTGGACGCGGGAGATCTCGGCGTTGATGTCCTCGCGGCGCCGCACCAGCGTCTCCAGCTCGCGCTTGCCCTCCTCGACCGTGCGCCGGGCCTCCCGGACCGCCTCGGCCTTGAGCTCCTCGGCCTCCCGGACCAGCGAGGCCTTCTTCTGCTCGGCCTCCTTCAGCAGCCCCTCGGCCTTCTTGACGGCGGCGATGCGCACCTTGCCGGCCTCGGAGTTGGCCTCCGACACCAGCTCCTTGGCCTTCGCCTCCGCCTTGGCGAGCTGCTCCTCGGCGGCCTTGATGAGCGCGTCGCAGCGGTCGCCGGCCGACTTCATCGTCTCGGCGGCCTCGCGGCGGGCCCGCTCGTGCAGCTCCTCGATCTCCGAGGTGAGGCGCTCGCGCAGCTCCTCCGCCCGCTCCCTTATGGCCGTGGCGTCCCGGCGGGCACCGACCAGCAGCTCGTCGGCGTCCGTACGGGCCTTCTCCACCCGGGTGTTGCCCTCGACCGTCGCCTCGGCGACGATCCGGTCGGCCTCCGTACGGGCCGCGCCGACCATCGTGTCGGCCTGCGACTCGGCGTCCGCGGTGGTCTTCTGGGCCTGCTGCTGGGCCTCGGTGAGCAGCTTGTCGGCCTCGGCCGTGGTCTCCGTGATGAGCGTGTCGACCTGCTCGGCCGCCTCGGAGCGCCGCTTGTTGGCGTCCTTGCGGGCCTCGTCCAGGGTGCGCTCGGCCTCCTCGCGGGCGGCCGTGGTGACCCGCTCGGCCTCCGCCGCCGCCTCGGCCCCGAGCCGCTCCGCCTCGGCGCGGATCCGCTCGGCGTGCTGCTGCGCGGAACCGACCGCCTCGGCGGCCTCGGCCCGCAGCCGCTCCGCCTCGCCGCCGGCCTCCGACAGCAGCCGCTCCGCCTGGGCGCTCGCCTCGGCCCGGACCCGGTCGGCCTCGGCGGCCGACTCGGTGCGCAGCCGCTCGGCCTCCGCGACCGACTCGGTGCGCAGCAGCTCGGCCTCGGCCGCCGCCTCCGTCCGGACCCGCTCCGCCTCCGCGGTCGTCTCCGTGCGGATCCGGTCGGTCTCGGCGGCCGTCTCCGTGGTGAGCCGCTCCGCCTCGGAGCGCGCCTCGGTGATCAGGGTGTCCGCCTGCGTCGCCGCGTCGGACCGGATGCGGTTGGCGTCCTCACGGGCGTCGGCCCGGGTGCGCGACGCGGACTGCTCGGCCTCGGCGATCGCGTCCGACGCCTCCGTGCGCACCCGCTGGGCGTGCTCGGACACGTCCGCGCGGATCCGGTCGGCCTCGGTGATCGCCTCGGACACCGTCCGCTCGGCCAGCGCCTTGGCGGCCTCCGACTCCTCCTGCGCCTCGCGGCGCAGCCGGCCGGCGTCCTCGCTCGCCCGCTCCCGCTCCGCGTAGGCGTCGGCGCGGACCCGGTCCGCCTCCTCCTCGGCCTCGCGCCGGGTGCGCTCCGCCGCGTGCTCGGCGGCGCTGCGCAGCCCGGTGATCTCCTCCTGGGCCTGCTCGTGGAGCCCGGCGACCGACTCCCGTACCTGCGCCGCGTGCTGCTCGGCGGCCGACACCATCTCGGTCGCGCGCCGGTCGGCCTCCTCGACCAGCCGGGTCGCCTCGGCCTGCGCCTCCTCGACGCGGTTGCGCGCGGAGGCGAGCAGTTCCTCGCTCTGCTCGCGGGCCCGCTCGCGCTCCTGGTCCGCCTCCTGCCGGGCGGAGCCCAGCAGCTCCTCGGCCTCGCGGCGGCGCCGGGCGGCCTCCTCCTGGGCGGCGGCCAGCGTCTCGGACGCCTCCGCCGCGATGCGCTCGGCGGCGGTCTGCGCCTCCGCCCGCACCCGGTCCGCGCTCTCCTGCGCCTCCGACTTCAGCCGCTCCGCCTCGCTCGCGGCCTCCGACCTGAGCCGTACGGCGACGGCCTCGCCCTCCGCGCGGGACGCGGACGCGTCGGCGGCGGCCTCGGTGCGCAGCCGCTCGGCCTCCGTCTCGGCCTGCTGCTGGAGCGTACGGATGCGCTCCGCGGCTTCCGTGCGCAGTCGCTCGGTCTCCTCGGCGGCCTCGCGGCGGATCCGCGCGCCCTCCTCGCGGGCCTCCGTCAGCGCCTGCTCGGCGGCGCCCCGGCGCTCCTCCGCCTCGGCGTGCAGCCGCGTCAGCTCCTCGGCGGCCTCCGCCTGCCGGGCCTCGACGGCACGCTCGGTCTCCTCGCGCAGCTCACGGGCGGCGCGCTCGGCCTCCGCCTGGAGCTCCTCGACACGCTCGGCGGCCTCCGTGCGGTGCCGCTCGGCCTCGGCACGGGTGCGCTCCAGCGTCTCCTCGGCCTGCCGGCGCAGGGTCGTCGCCCGCTCGATCGCCTCGGTGCGGACCTTCTCGCTGTCCGCGGTGGCCGTCTGCCGCAGCTCGTCGGCGTCCGCCTTGGCCTTGGCGAGCAGCTCCTCGGCGGTCTTCGCCGCCTCCTCGATCTGCGCCACGGCCTCCTTGCGGGCCTCGGCGCGGATCTTCTCGCCCTCGGCGACCGCGTCGGCGCGCAGCTGCTCGGCCTCGCCGCGCAGCCGGCGCGCCTCCTCCTGGAGCTCGACCGTCTTGGCGCGGTACTCCTTGGTGTCGTCCTTCGCCGCGCCCTTGAGCTCCGCGGCGATGTCGTGCGCCTCGGCCCGCAGCCGGTCGGCCTCCGTCTCGGCCTCGGTGCGGATCCGCTCGGCCTCCTCCACGGCGGCCTTCGTGGTCCGCTTGGCCTCCTCGGACGCCTTGTTCAGCACGTCCTCGGCGGTCTTCGCGGCCTTGGACAGCTGGGTGGCCGACTCCTCGGCGGTGACCGTACGGGCCTTCTCGGCGGCCTCGGCGACGATCTTCTCGGCCTCGGCGCGGGCGTCCGCGACCAGCTGCTCGGCCTCGGCCTTGGTGGACTCGGCGTCCTTCGTGGCCTCGCTGACCAGCCGGGCGACCTGCTCCTTGGCGGTGCGGGTGCGCTGCTCGTTGGCCGACTCGGCGCTCGCGAGGGCCTTGGCCGCGGACTCCTTGGCCTCGGTGACCAGCTTCTCGGCCTCGGTCTGCGCCTTGCGCAGCGCCTCCTCGGCCTCGCTCATGCGCTGCTCGGCGGTCCGGCTGAGCTCCTGGGCCTGCCGGCGCGCCGACTCCGACTCGCTCGCCGTGGAGCTGCGCAGCTGCTCGGCGTGGTCGGTGGCCTCCTGCGCCTGCGTGGAGGCGGCGTTCAGCAGCCGCTCGGCGTCCGCGCGGGCGCGGCGCAGAAGCTGCTCGGCCTCGGTGCGGGCGCTCTCGGCGTCGTCGCGCAGCCGCTGCCGGGCCTCCGACGTCAGCCGTTCGGCCTCCGCGCGGGCCGCGGTGAGGGCCTGCTCGGCCTCGGCGCGGGACTCGTCGAGCAGCCGGCGGGCCTGCTGCTCGGTGCGGGCGCGCAACTGCTCGGCCCACGCCACGTTCTCGTTGACGTGCGACTCGACGGTCTGCCGGCGCTCGGCCAGCTCCTGGTCGAGCTGCTGGCGCCGGGTCACCGCCTCCTGGTGCAGCTCGGCCTGGAGCCGGGCCGCCTGCTCGGCGTGCTCCTGGAGGATGCGCTGGGTCTGCGCACGGGCCTGGCTGAGCTCCCGCTCGGCGTCCGCGCGCAACTGGTCGGCCTGCACCTGCGCGTTGCGCAGCAACTGCTCGGCCTGGTACCCGATGTCGCCGCCGTCGAAGGCGGGCCGGGACATGATGGTGCGCCGCGCCTCGTGCAGCTTGGCGCGCAGCACCTCGACCTGGTAGCCGAGGTCCTCGGCGTGCTGGATCGCCTTTTCCCGCTCGGTCTTCAGCCGCTTCATCTCGGCCTCGAACCGAGAGAGGTGGTCGACGTCAGCCGCCGGCTCTCGCTCCTGGCTCTCGTAGCCCCGCACTGCGCGGTCCCATCCGTCCCCTGGTCGCAAATCCCTAAGAACGGGCTCCGTCCGTCACCGAACGGGGCCCCCGGGGGAATGGTGTCAGATCAACGGCGGAGCATGGGCTGCTGCCCCGTCCCTCGCCCCCCGAAACACGGACCCCGGCGGTCCCGGCGCCGACGACGACAGGACCGGGTCACCCTGGACTGAGCGGCGACCGCACCCAACCCTACCGGCCCCTATGTACGAGGGTCAGTGCTCAGGTGACTCAACGGCCGCCGAAGTGACCAGTTCTGTCAGGACGCCATGGCAGTCCTTGGGGTGCAGGAAGGTGATCCGCGACCCCATGGAACCGCGCCGGGGCTCGTCGTACAGAACGCGTACGCCCTTGTCGCGGATGTCCGCGGCGTCCGCGTCGACGTCCGCCGTACCGAAGGCGATGTGGTGGACGCCCTCGCCGTTCTTGGCGAGCCACTTGCCGACCGCGGAGTCCTCCCGGGTCGGCTCCAGCAGCTGGAGGTACGAGGCACCGCCGTCCGACGTATCGTTGATCTTGAGCATGGCCTCGCGCACCCCCTGTTCCTCGTTGACCTCGGTGTGGAACACCTCGAAGCCGTAGGTGGCACGGTAGAACTCGACGGTCGCGTCGAGGTCGTGGCAGGCGATTCCGATGTGGTCGATTCGCGTCAGCATGGAATCAGTGCAGCGCTCCGGAGGTGGTTGCGCAACGTGCGGGCGATCACACCGACAGCACGGTGACGGGCGGGATACCGCTCAGTACATTCGAGTAAACCCTCGTTCACTCCTCGGCCTGTGCGGGCCGGAAAAGGGGATCGCAGCTCATGTCTTCTGCAACGAACGGCACGACCTCCGTCATCGTCGCGGGTGCCCGCACCCCGATGGGGCGGCTGCTCGGCTCGCTGAAGTCCTTCTCCGGGGCCGACCTCGGCGGCTTCGCGATCAAGGCCGCCCTCGACCGTGCGGGGATCGGCGGCGACCAGGTCCAGTACGTGATCATGGGCCAGGTGCTCCAGGCCGGCGCCGGCCAGATCCCGGCCCGCCAGGCCGCCGTCAAGGCCGGCATCCCCCTGAGCGTCCCGGCGCTCACCATCAACAAGGTGTGCCTCTCCGGCCTCGACGCCATCGCGCTCGCCGACCAGCTGATTCGCGCCGGCGAATTCGACGTGGTCGTGGCCGGCGGCCAGGAGTCCATGACCAACGCCCCGCACCTGCTGCCCAAGTCCCGCGAGGGCTACAAGTACGGCGCGGTCCAGATGGTCGATGCCATGGCGCACGACGGGCTGACGGACTCCTTCGAGAACATCGCCATGGGCGAGTCGACGGAGAAGCACAACACCCGCCTCGGCATCGAGCGCGGCCCGCAGGACGAGATCGCCGCGCTCTCCCACCAGCGCGCCGCCGCGGCCCAGAAGAACGGCATCTTCGAGGCTGAGATCACCCCGGTCGAGATCCCGCAGCGCAAGGGCGACCCGGTGCTGTTCAGCAAGGACGAGGGCATCCGCGGCGACACCACCGCCGAGTCCCTCGGCAAGCTGCGCCCCGCCTTCTCGAAGGACGGCACGATCACCGCCGGCTCCTCCTCGCAGATCTCCGACGGCGCGGCGGCCGTGGTCGTCATGAGCAAGGCCAAGGCGCAGGAGCTCGGCCTGGAGTGGATCGCCGAGATCGGCGCCCACGGCAATGTGGCCGGCCCCGACAACTCTTTGCAGTCGCAGCCGTCCAACGCCATCCAGCACGCCCTGAAGAAGGAGGGCCTGGAGGCCGGCGACCTCGACCTGATCGAGATCAACGAGGCGTTCGCGGCCGTCGCCGTGCAGTCCATGAAGGACCTCGGCGTGTCCACCGAAAAGGTGAACGTCAACGGCGGCGCCATCGCCCTGGGCCACCCCATCGGCATGTCCGGCGCCCGGCTCGTCCTGCACCTGGCGCTGGAGCTGAAGCGGCGCGGCGGCGGGGTCGGCGCGGCGGCGCTGTGCGGCGGCGGCGGCCAGGGTGACGCGCTGATCGTCCGGGTACCCAAGGCCTGACCCCTCTTCCCCTCATGTGCGTGCCACTCGTCATGTGCGTGCTACTCGGAACGGAGCTGTGATGCAGGACGTCTCCTCGCTGGTCGCCCAGGCCAGGGAAGGCCGGCCGCGGGCCGTGGCGCGGCTGATCTCCCTGGTGGAGGGGGCGTCCCCGCAGCTCAGGGAGGTCATGGCGGCCCTCGCGCCGCTGACCGGGGGCGCGTACGTGGTCGGTCTGACCGGCTCGCCGGGTGTCGGCAAGTCGACGTCGACCTCGGCACTGGTGACGGCGTACCGCAAGCAGGGCAGGCGGGTCGGCGTGCTCGCCGTCGACCCGTCCTCGCCGTTCTCCGGCGGCGCCCTGCTCGGCGACCGGGTGCGCATGTCGGACCACGCCTCCGACCCGGGCGTCTACATCCGCTCCATGGCGACCCGCGGCCACCTCGGCGGCCTCGCCTGGGCCGCGCCGCAGGCCATCCGCGTGCTGGACGCGGCCGGCTGCGACGTGGTCCTGGTCGAGACCGTCGGCGTCGGCCAGTCCGAGGTGGAGATCGCCTCGCAGGCCGACACCTCCGTCGTCCTCCTCGCCCCGGGCATGGGCGACGGCATCCAGGCCGCCAAGGCGGGGATCCTGGAGATCGGTGACGTCTACGTCGTCAACAAGGCCGACCGGGACGGCGCGGACGCCACCGCCCGCGAGCTGAACCACATGCTGGGTCTCGGCGAGGCCCGCGCCGCCGGCGACTGGCGCCCGCCCATCGTCAAGACGGTCGCCGCGCGCGCCGAGGGCGTGGACGAGGTCGTGGAGGCGCTGGAGAAGCACCGCGCCTGGATGGAGGAGCGGGGCGTGCTGGCCGAGCGCCGCCGGGCCCGCGCCGCCCGCGAGGTCGAGACGATCGCCGTCACCACCCTGCGCGAACGCATCGGCGACCTGCACGGCGACCGCCGCCTCGGCGCCCTCGCGGAGCGCATCGTCTCCGGCGAACTGGACCCGTACCGCGCCGCCGACGAACTGGTGGCGGGGCTGACGCAGGGCTGATTCCCGCCCTGCGCGGACCGGAAAAGGGATGGCCGGTCCGCGCACCGCGCTGCTAGCTTGACGCGCGTGTTCCTCCTCTTGGCCTAGGGCCCGCCCCGCACGCGACCGCCGCATCCGGCCGTCGCGCGCTTCGGCGTCCCCTTGTCGCCTCCCTCCTGAGGAACCTTCGCGTGTCCACGCCTCCTTCGCGGCCCTCGTACGCCGCCGTCCTCCGCGTCCCCCATGCCCGCCGCACCTTCGCGGCCGCCCTCGTCGGGCGGCTGTCGTACGGCACGGTCGGCCTCGCCCTGATGCTCTCCGTGACCCGGGCCACCGGGTCCTACGCCGTCGCCGGCACGGTCATGGCCCTGTTCGGCGCGACGAGCGTCTTCCTGTCCCCCTACCGCGCGGGCCTGGTCGACCGGCACGGCCCGCGCCGGGCCCTGCTCCCCATGGCCCTGCTGTACGCGGCCCTGCTGTGCGTGCTGGCGGCGGCCTGCGAACGCCCGGGCACGCCCGCGTCCGTCCTCGCGGTGACCGCCGCCCTCACCGGGCTCTGCACGCCCCCGCTCGGCTCCACGATGCGTGCCGTCTGGGCCGGGATGCTGCCCGACCGGCGGATGCTCCAGCGCGCCTACAGCCTGGACGGCGTCGCCGAGGAACTGCTCTTCGTCTCGGGCCCGCTCCTGGTCGGCGTGGTGGTCGGCGTCGCCCCGCCGGCCGCCGGTGTGGTGCTCAGCGCGCTGCTGGTGGCGGCGGGCACCCTCGCCTTCGCCACGTCACCGGCGGCGGGCGCACTGCGGACGGCGGACGGCGCCGAGAAGGACGCCGGCCGTCCGGGAGCGGGGCACGGCCGCGCCCTGCTCCAGCCCGTCCTGGTCACCGCCGGCGTCGGCGTCGCGGTCAGCGCCGTGGACCTGCTGGTCGTCGCCTTCGCCGGGCAGCGCGGCCTCGGGGCCGACACCGCCGCCTGGGTGCTCGCGGCCCTGTCGGTGGGCAGCGCGGCCGGCGGCCTGCTCAACGGCGCCGTCACCTGGGGCTCGTCCGCCCGTGCCCGGCTGCCCTTCTTCGCGGCCGGCCTCGGCCTGTGCCTGGCCGCCGCCGGTCTCGCCCCCGGCGTCGGCGCCCTGGTCGCGGCCGTCGCCTGCGCGGGACTGTTCGTGGCACCGGCGCTGACGACGGCGTACCTGATCGCCGACGAGAGCGTGCCGCCCGGCTTCCGGAACCGGGCGGGCGCCTGGGTCAACAGCGCGGTGAACGCCGGGATGTCCGCCGGCGCGGCCGGGGTGGGCCTGCTGGTGGAACGGCTGCCGCTGCCGGTGTGCTTCGCGGTGTCCGGCGCGGTCGCCGTGGCGGTGGCGCTGGTGCCGCCGGGCCGCCACGGCCGGCCGGGTGAGCGGCCGGGGGCTGCTCAGTCGTCGTCCGAAGCGGAGTCGTCCGAACCGGAGTCCGAGTCGTCGGAGCCCGAGTCCGAGTCGTCCGAGCCCGCGTGATCCGAGTCCGAGTGGTCCGGGCGATCGGCCGTGACCTTGCCGCTCTTCGCGTCGACCCGCCAGTCCTGCTCGGCCTTGCCCGAGGCGTGGGTCTCGACCTCCCAGGCGGGCTTTCCGTCGCCGTGGTCGCCGTCGTCGTCCAGCTCCACGGAGGTCACCGTGCCGTGGCCGGACGCGGCCCGCGCGGCCTCGGCGGCGTCCACGGACGTGCCCTTCAGCGCGGCCCGCACCTCGGCGGTGTCGTCCTCGTCGTCCGTCTGGGAGCCGAGGACCTTGCCCGAGGACGGGTCGATCCGCACGCTGTGCCAGGTGCCGTCGCCGGAGAGGACGTCGACCTCCCAGGCCGTGCGCTCACCGGCGTCGTCGCCGTCCGCGACGTCCAGTTCGGCGGAGACGGCGGTGCCCGGCGCCTTCTTCAGCGCGGAGGCGATGGCGTCGCCGGCCGAGACCTTCACCGAGGTCACCCGGGCGTCGTCGTCGCCCCGCTGGGCCGCGCCGTCGTCCCCGGTGGTGGCCAGGGCCGTCGCCGCGCCGCCTCCGACCAGTGCGGCGGCGGTGACGGCGGCGATCACGATGTTGCGCTTCATGGGGTGTCCTCCCGAGATTCGTTCGCTGTCGCTTCGTTGTGACGACCCCACTGTCACCGGCCGACGCTGAGGGCAGCCTGAAGCCGCCTGAAGGGATCTTCAGGTTGCTTTTGGGACCCTTGCGCCATGCGCCTGTTGATCGTGGAGGACGAGAAGCGCCTCGCCGTGTCGCTCGCCAAGGGCCTGACCGCCGAGGGCTACGCCGTGGACGTCGTCCACGACGGCCGGGAGGGACTGCACCGGGCGTCCGAGGGCACGTACGACCTCGTCGTCCTCGACATCATGCTGCCCGGCCTCAACGGCTACCGGGTCTGCGCCGCCCTGCGCGCCGCCGGGCACGACGTGCCGATCCTCATGCTCACCGCCAAGGACGGCGAGTACGACGAGGCGGAGGGCCTGGACACGGGCGCCGACGACTACCTCACCAAACCCTTCTCGTACGTCGTCCTCGTCGCCCGCGTGAAGGCGCTGCTGCGGCGGCGGGCCCAGGGCGCCGGCGCCTCGCCCGTGCACGTCCACGGGGACCTGAAGGTCGACACCGCCGCCCGCCGGGTGTTCCTCGGCGAGAGCGAAGTGGCCCTCACCGCGAAGGAGTTCGCCGTCCTGGAGGAGCTGGTGGTGCGGGCCGGGCAGGTGGTGTCCAAGGCGGAGATCCTGGAGCACGTCTGGGACTTCGCCTACGACGGCGACCCCAACATCGTCGAGGTGTACGTCAGCGCGCTGCGGCGCAAGCTGCGCGCCGGGCTCATCCGGACCGTGCGCGGCGCCGGCTACCGGCTGGAGGCCGGGCGGTGAGCCGGCTCCTCGGGTCCGTCCGGGCCCGCGCGACCCTCGCCGCCACCCTCGTCGTCGCGGTCGCCCTCGTCGCGGCGGGCACCGCCGTCCTGCTGTCCCTGCGTTCCAACCTGCTCGGCGAGGCCGGCACCCAGGCGGAGCGCTCCGCACGGGAGGTCGCCGCCGAGCTGTCCGTCGGGACGCCGTACGGGGATCTGTCGCTGGACGTGGACGACCGGCCGGTGCAGGTCGTCGACGAGGACGGCGGGCTGGTCGCCGCCAGCGAGGACCTGGAGCGGATCAGCGGCACCGGCGTCGGCGCGGTGAAGCCGCTGCCGTCCGCCACGGGGGAGCGCGGCGGCGACGACGACCGGGACGACGACGATGACGACTCCGGCGAGTCCCTGAAACCCGGTGAGATCGGCGAGCGGACCACCGTCAGCGACGGGTCGGCGACCATCGACGGCGACACGGAGGACTACCGGTTCGCCGCCGTGCCCGTCGAGACGCGGGACCAGGGCCGGCTCACCGTCTACGCCGGTGCCCCGCTGTCCGCCGAGCACGGCGCCGTGAACACCGCGCTGACCGTCATGCTGATCGGTTTCCCGGTGCTGCTCGCGGTCGTGGCGTGGGTGACCTGGCTGGTCACCCGGCGCGCGCTGCGCCCGGTGGAGGGCATCCGGCGCGAGATGGCCGCGATCACCGCCAGCGAGGACCTCGCCCGGCGCGTCCCGGTGCCGGGCACCCACGACGAGGTCGCCCGGCTCGCCTCCACGACCAACGAGACGCTGGCCGCGCTGGAGAGCTCGGTGGAGCGGCAGCGCCGGTTCGTCGCCGACGCCTCGCACGAGCTGCGCAGCCCGATCGCCTCGCTGCGGACCCAGCTGGAGGTGGCCGCCGCCCATCCCGAGCTGCTCGACCTGGACGGCGCCGTCGAGGACACCGTACGGCTCCAGCGGCTCGCCGCCGACCTGTTGCTGCTGGCCAGGCTGGACGCGGGGGAGCGGCCCGCCGAGGCGCGCGTTGACCTCGCCGCGCTGGCGCGGGCGCAGGCGGAGGGCCGGGCCGGGGTGGCCGCCCGGGTCGGGGACGCCGTGACCGTCGCCGGGTCGCGGGGGCAGCTGGAGCGGGTGCTGGCCAATCTCCTCGACAACGCTCAGCGGCACGCCCGCTCGGCGGTGGAGGTGTCCGTGCGCCGGGACGGGGACGTGGCGGTGGTCGCGGTGGCCGACGACGGGGAGGGTGTGCCGGCGGCCGACCGGGAGCGGATCTTCGAACGGTTCGTCCGGCTCGACGCGGCCCGCAGCCGGGACGACGGCGGGGCCGGCCTCGGGCTCGCCATCGCCCGTGACGTGGCCGTGCGGCACGGCGGGACGCTCACGGTCCGCGACGCACCGGCAGGCGGCGCCCTGTTCGAGCTCCGCCTGCCGGTCGCCTAGGCAATGGTGAGGGGGTCGTCCGGGGTCAGGGACGTCCTCGCTGGCCGCGCAGGTGCTCCGCGATGGGCCGGAGCGCCTTGTCGAGCTCCGTCAGGGCCTCCGGGGCCAGCAGGTCGATGAAGTGCCTGCGCACGGAGGCCACGTGGTGCGGCGCGACCTTCCGCATCGTCTCCAGGCCGTGCTCGGTGAGGACGGCGTAGAGCCCGCGGCGGTCGGACTCGCAGTTCTCCCGCCGGACCAGGTTCGCGTTCTCCATGCGGGTGATCTGGTGGGAGAGGCGGCTCTTGGACTGGAGGGTGGCGGAGGCGAGGTCGCTCATCCGCATCCGGTCGTCCTCGGACTCGGAGAGGTTCACCAGGATCTCGTAGTCGTTCATTGTCAGGCCGAACGGTTGCAGGTCCCTCTCGAGCTGGTGCGTCAACAGCCTGTTGACCTCCAGGTGGGTGCGCCAGGCACACTGCTCCGTATCGGTCAGCCAGCGGGTGGCCGTCTCGGTCTCCATGAATGAAGTCTACCTAAGAAGTTGAAAGGCGAACTAATGAGGGGTGGTGTGTGACGGTGAGACGGGTGCGCACGCGTTCGAAGTCACACTCCGCAGGTTACCGCTCACAGCCCGAAGCGGCGCTGGAGGTCTCCGAGCTGTCCGGGAAGCCCCGGTCCCCCTGACCGGCCTCCCGGCGCGCCCTGCGCCCCGCCGCCGGGCACCCCCGCCTGCTGCGGAGCGGCCCCCGTCGCCTGCTCCGCCATCAGCGCCTCGCTCGACTGCAACAGCACCGTCCCCGCCCCCACGAACTCGAACTGGTGCTCCTCCCCGGAGGCGCCGCCCAGCCCCGTCATCGCACGTAGACCGCCCAGCACACCGGTCAGGTACCCGTGGTCGTAGTGATGGCACGGCGAGGGGCAGTCGGCCCAGCCGACCAGGGCCTGAGGGTCCACCCGGATCGGCGGTTCCATGAACACCACCGGACCGTTCGACGCGGCCACGAACTTTCCGGTTCCGATCAGTGTCAGAAAACCCGGCACGATCGACTGCTTCAGCGCGAGAGTTGGCTGAAAAGCGAGCAAGTTGCCCGAGCGAATGGTCAGGTTGCCGTCCTCCAGGTCGTACGAATTGACGTCGAAGGCCCGGTCGGCGAGCAACATCTTGCCCGAGCCCTCCGCCACGACCCAGTCGCTCGCGTGCAGAGGCGAATGGAAGGACGTACGCACCAGACGGTCCAGCCGGCCGTGCCCGACCCCGTTGAACTCGATCGTCCCGTAGTAGGCGATCATCTTCCCCTTCTGGAGGAACCACTGGCTCCCCTTCAGCTCCACACAGAAGGTGTACGCGTTGACGTTGTCGTCGGCCGGCAGCGTCGCCGGGTCGTGGTGAACGGTGCTCACAGCTTCTCCTCGGACGCCTGGACGTACACCGTGCCGCTGCCGCTCAGCTCCAGCTGGAACGCCTCGCCGGAGCCGCGCCCCACCATGTCCCGCCAGCCCAGCGCCGTGGACAGCCGGTTGCGGACGTCGCCGTGGTGGGCGACGTAGGCCTGCGGGTCGACGTGCACCGGTCGCTGCGGGGTGATCGGCACCTCGAAGACACCGCCGTGGGCCATCACCGCCACCGCGCCGTGCCCTCGCAGCGTGGTCGTGAACAGCCCCTGCCCGCTGACCTGCCCGCGCACCATGCCCATGACCCCGCCCTGCGAGCCGAGGAACATCGTCCCCTGCTCCAGGCTGCCCTCGAAGGCGAGGAGGCGGTCGGCCTCGACGTACAGGGTGTCGCCGGAGAGGTGGACGACCTGCACGTGGTGGCCGCCGTGCCCGAAGAACACCGTGCCGCTGCCCTCGACGGTCATCAGCGGGGTGTCCTCGTTCGCCACCCGGCGGCCGATCATCGACATGACGCCGCCCCGGCCGCCGGTCAGGTTCGGGGTGAAGGACACGTCCCCCTGGTACGCGAGCATCGCGCCGCGCTGGCTGAACAGCCGCTGCCCGGGCGTCACGGTCGCCCGGACCATCTTGGAGTTCACTTCCTCGAAGGCCATGTCACACGTCCCCCGCGATCGTGTTGCGCTCGCTCGGCTGCACGTACACCAGTCCGTCGCCCTCGAAGCGGATCTGGAAGGCCTCGCCGCCGCCCTCGCCGAAGAGCGTGCGGAAGGTCACACCCGACTGGAAGGACTGCCGCAGGTTCCCCTGGTGCGCGACGTACGCCCCCGGGTCGACGGTCAGCGGATACTGCGCGCTGACCCGCAGCACCACCGCCGGGCCGTCCGACATGATCGCCGCCTGTCCGTGCCCCTCGACCGTCGTGGTGAACAGCCCGTTGCCCTGCGCGGCGCCACGGGTGCCCGTGAAGCTGGTGCCCGTGCGCAGCCCGGCGTCGGCCGCCAGGAAGTTGGTCGACTCGACGTACAGCGTGTCGCCCCGGAGCCCCACCAGGGTGATCTCCGAGGCCCGATCCGCGAACCAGCAGGTCCCCCGCCCCTTCACCTCCATCACCGTCATCTGCTCGCCGGTGAGCCGCCGGGTCACCATGCCCCGGATGCCCTCACCGCCGCCGCTCAGCTTCTTGAAGGCCATCTCCCCGTCGTACGCGACCATCGAGCCGTTCTTCGCCTTCACGGCGTCCCCGGTCATGTCGACGGCGAGCACCTTGCTGCCCTGAAGTCGGAACATCGCCACAAATGAGAACGTAGCCGCCACAAGGGCCCGCCGACAGGCCCCACGGGGGGACGCCGACCCCCTCACCCGGACGTGGCGCGGGTTTGCCACAATGGACGGGCGCTTGTGAGTGTGTTCACAAACCTGTGAGTGCGTTCACAGCCGGCTCGCGACCGATCCCTCCCCATCCCCTCTCCCACCGAAGGTGACCCGTGGACCTCAAGACCGCCACCGCCCTCCGCCGCCTCCGCCTGGTCTCGGGCCCCGAGGCGATCTCGTTCCTGCTGCTGCTCGTCTGCTCGGTCCTGAAGCGGACCACGGACTTCAACGCGGTGCCGGTGATGGGCGCGATCCACGGCATCCTCTTCGTGCTGTACGTGCTCTTCTGGGCGGACGCCTGGAACCGCGCCAAGTGGCCCCTCGGCACGGCCGCCCTCTACTTCGTCCTCTCCGTCCTGCCGACCGGCGGCTTCTTCGCCGAGCGCAAGCTGAAGCGTGAGGCCGAGAACGCGGTCATCGCCTCGCGCGCCCGCCAGGAAGGGGTCGTGAACGCATGATCGTCGCCTTTTCCGTGACGCCGCTGGGTGTCGGCGAGGACGTCGGGGAGTACGTGGCCGACGCGGTCCGGGTGGTCCGCGAGTCGGGGCTGCCGAACCGCACCGACGCGATGTTCACGTCCGTCGAGGGCGAGTGGGACGAGGTCATGGACGTCGTCCGGCGGGCCGTCGCCGCGGTCGAGGCGCGGGCGCCGCGGGTGTCCCTGGTCCTCAAGGCGGACATCCGCCCGGGCGTGACGGACGGCCTCACCTCCAAGGTCGACACGGTCGAACGCCACCTCGCCGGGTGACGCGGTGCGGCGGGGCGGTGGTATCGAGGGGCGAGACGGGGCTGACCGGCATGTGACCGGCCGGTAAGGTCTGATGCCGTGCCGAAGCCCCTCAGCCTCTCCTTCGATCCCATCGCCCGCGCCGACGAACTCTGGAAGCAGCGCTGGGGCGGCGTCCCGTCCATGGCGGCGATCACCTCGATCATGCGCGCGCACCAGATCCTGCTGGCCGAGGTCGACGCGGTGGTCAAGCCGTACGGGCTGACGTTCGCGCGCTACGAGGCGCTGGTGCTGCTCACCTTCTCCAAGTCGGGCGAACTGCCGATGTCCAAGATCGGCGAACGCCTCATGGTGCATCCCACGTCCGTGACGAACACGGTCGACCGCCTGGTCCGCTCCGGCCTGGTCGACAAGCGCCCCAACCCCAACGACGGCCGCGGCACCCTCGCCAGCATCACCGACAAGGGCCGCGAGGTCGTCGAGTCCGCCACCCGCGACCTCATGTCCATGGACTTCGGCCTCGGCGCGTACGACGCGGAGGAATGCGGAGAGATCTTCGCGATGCTGAGGCCCCTGCGGGTGGCGGCGGGGGACTTCGAGGGGGAGTGACGCGGGTCAGCGAATCTTCAGGGGTACCCCCTGGAGGTGGTTTCCGACCGCTCTGAGCTGCAGAAACGCTTAGTCGTACGGTCCTCGCTGGGATTCTGGACACCGGTCGCCGGTCGGGCGGTCGAGGTCCGAAGTCATCCCAGTGGGGGAGTTGTCGTCATGCGTGTACGAACGTTTGTGCGTGGGCTGCTGGCAGCCGGAAGCGCGTTCTCGGCCGCGGCCGTGCTGGCCGTGGGGGCGCCGGTCCAGGCGCACGCCAGTGCCACCGGCAGCACGGCGCTGGGCACCTTCGACTACGACCTGCGCGGAGCGGGAGTGAGGGTCCCGGTGGGCTGCTTCCTCACCCATACGGTCAAGGGCTCGGGGAAGCGCATCACGTCACAGTTCGCCGGGATCGACTGTGTCGGCCTCGCGTCCACCTTCTCGCACTTCTGCAACTGGAGGATCGACTTCGGCTACGCGGACACGAACAACCGGACGTACCGGACCTCGCGCGGGGCGACGCACACGGAGTGCAAGGGCGACCCGCTGCGTGAGGTGCCGCCGCAGACTCTGCCGAAGTACGGCAAGACGTGTGCGAAGTTCTACGTGAACGGAAAGCTGCGCGCCGTGCAGTGCCACTACGTCACCAAGTGAGGCCCGGCGGCTCTCCGCGCGCCCGCGTCCAGAGGTCAGGGGCGGGCCGCGGCGGGCGCGGGCGTCGCGCTGCCGGCGACAAGCGGCTCGACCTCGCGGGTCACCCGGCGCTCGACGAAGAACGCCGCGGTCGGGATCGTCCCGGCGAGCAGCACCCACAGCAGGCGTCCCACCGGCATCTTCGCCTTGTTCCCGAGGTCGAAGGCGAAGACCAGGTACAGCACGTACAGCCAGCCGTGCGCGATACCGACCGCCGTGACGAAGCCGTCGAACCCGTTCAGATCCAGCAGCCGCTTCCCGATCACGCCCAGCGTGAGCAGAACCAGGAGCACGGCGGTCACGTAGGCCATCACGCGGTAACGGGTCAGGACGCTCTTCTTCATGCCATCGAGCGTAGCGGGTGTCCGCCGGCCCCATTTGGGCGCCTCCTGGCCTGCACGACTGTCATTTACTTGGACGTCCTAGTAAATTCGTAGGTATGGACGCTGACGCCATAGAGGAAGGCCGCCGTCGGTGGCAGGCTCGGTTTGACGGTGCGCGCACGCGTGACGCCGACTTCACCACGCTCTCCGGTGATCCCGTGGAGCCGGTGTACGGGCCCCGGGACGGGGACCGGTACGAGGGGTTCGAGCGGATCGGGTGGCCGGGGGAGTTCCCGTTCACCCGGGGGCTGTATCCCACCGGCTACCGGGGGCGGACGTGGACCATCCGGCAGTTCGCCGGGTTCGGGAACGCCGAGCAGACCAACGAGCGGTACAAGATGATCCTGCGCAACGGCGGGGGAGGGCTGTCCGTCGCGTTCGACATGCCGACGCTGATGGGCCGCGACTCCGACGACCCGCGTTCGCTGGGTGAGGTCGGGCACTGCGGGGTCGCCATCGACTCGGCCGCCGACATGGAGGTGCTGTTCAAGGACATCCCGCTCGGGGACGTCACCACGTCCATGACGATCAGCGGGCCCGCCGTGCCCGTGTTCTGCATGTACCTGGTCGCCGCCGAGCGGCAGGGCGTGGACGCCTCCGTGCTCAACGGCACGCTCCAGACCGACATCTTCAAGGAGTACATCGCCCAGAAGGAGTGGCTCTTCCAGCCCGAGCCGCACCTGCGCCTCATCGGCGACCTCATGGAGTACTGCGCCGCCGGGATTCCCGCGTACAAGCCGCTGTCCGTCTCCGGCTATCACATCCGTGAGGCCGGGGCCACGGCCGCGCAGGAGCTGGCCTACACGCTCGCCGACGGCTTCGGGTACGTCGAGCTGGGGCTCAGCCGCGGGCTGGACGTCGACGTCTTCGCGCCCGGGCTGTCCTTCTTCTTCGACGCGCACCTCGACTTCTTCGAGGAGATCGCCAAGTTCCGTGCGGCCCGCAGGATCTGGGCCCGCTGGATGCGCGACGTGTACGGGGCGCAGACCGACAAGGCGCAGTGGCTGCGCTTCCACACGCAGACCGCTGGCGTCTCGCTGACCGCGCAGCAGCCGTACAACAACGTGGTGCGTACGGCCGTGGAGGCGCTGGCCGCCGTGCTCGGCGGGACCAACTCCCTGCACACCAACGCCCTCGACGAGACCCTCGCACTGCCGAGCGAGCAGGCCGCGGAGATCGCGCTGCGGACCCAGCAGGTGCTGATGGAGGAGACCGGTGTCGCCAACGTCGCCGACCCGCTGGGCGGTTCCTGGTTCGTCGAGCAGCTGACGGACCGGATCGAGGCGGACGCGGAGAAGATCTTCGAGCAGATCAAGGAGCGGGGGCTGCGCGCCCACCCGGACGGGCAGCACCCGATCGGGCCGATCACCTCGGGCATCCTGCGCGGGATCGAGGACGGCTGGTTCACCGGCGAGATCGCCGAGTCCGCCTTCCGGTACCAGCAGGCGCTGGAGAAGGACGACAAGAAGGTCGTCGGCGTCAATGTGCACACGGGGTCCGTCACCGGGGACCTGGAGATCCTGCGGGTCAGCCACGAGGTGGAGCGCGAGCAGGTGCGGGTGCTGGGCGAGCGCAAGTCCGCCCGCGACGACGCGGCGGTGCGCTCCGCGCTGGACGCCATGCTGGCCGCGGCACGGTCCGGCGGGAACATGATCGGGCCGATGCTGGACGCGGTGCGGGCGGAGGCGACGCTCGGCGAGATCTGCGGGGTGCTGCGGGACGAGTGGGGGGTGTACACGGAACCGGCCGGTTTCTAGGCGCCGGCCGTCTGTGCGGGCGTCGCCAGGGGGCTCCGCCCCCTGGACCCCCGGCCTACGCCCACCCACCACCCGACTCGGTCGGTCGAGAGGCGAGGTCAGGGGGGTCGGCCGGGCGGGCGGCCAGGCCCCACAGCAGCAGGTGGGTGAAGTCGCGGACCCACTCGCCGTCCGCCGCCTCCGCGCTGACCAGGGTGCGGTGGACCACCGCGCCCGCGACCATGTCGAAGATCAGGTCGACGGTGCGGGCGGCCTCCGTGGCGTCCGGCTCCGGCGGGAGCTCGCCGCGCGCCTGTGCGCGGGCCCTGCCCTCCAGGACCAGACGCTTCTGCCGGTCGACGATCGAGGCGCGGATGCGCTCGCGCAGCGCGTCGTCCCGTGTGGACTCGGCGACCACCGCCATCAGGCCGCTCTTGGCCTCCGGCCGGGCCAGGATCGCCGCGAACTGGAGCACCACACCCTCGATGTCGGCGGCCAGTGAGCCCCGGTCGGGGAGCCGGAGCTCGTCGAAGAGCTCCGCGACCGCGTCCACCACCAGCTCGTTCTTGCCCGCCCAGCGGCGGTAGAGGGTGGTCTTCGCAACCCCGGCCCGCGTCGCCACGTCCCCCAGGGTGAGCTTCGACCAGCCGAGGTCCACCAGGGCCGCCCGCGTCGCGGCCAGGATCGCGGTGTCCGCCGCGGCACTGCGCGGGCGCCCGGCACGGCCGGCGGGGGTGCTGCTCTGCATGTCCCGACCATAACCGTCACTCTCCGCACGACCCCTCGTGAGGGAGATCACCGGGGCGGGGTGTTCCGACGGCCCGTCATGGCATTACGCTACGACTCGTAGCGAAAGCACGGGTACGCCCGTGCCCGAGCGACGACCACAGGCGCAGGGTGGGGACCCGGCGCAGCGGAACCCGTGCCGAAGGCACACATCAGGGCGGCTTTCACACCGCCTTTCACACGCGCGCGCAGGACAGGGGAGGATAGACCCATGCAGCCACGGAACATGTCCATGAGCGGGGTCGTCGACCTCGCCGCGGTGAAGGCGGCCCAGGAGGCCAAGGCCAAGGCGGAGCAGGCGCGCGCCGAGGCCGCCCGGCACGGCGGAGCGGGGGGCGTCTCCCCGGCCGACCTCGTGATCGACGTCGACGAGGCCCGCTTCGAGAGCGACGTCCTTCAGCGGTCCACCGAGGTCCCGGTCGTCATCGACTTCTGGGCCGAGTGGTGCGAGCCCTGCAAGCAGTTGAGCCCCGTCCTGGAGCGGCTCGCCGTCGAGTACAACGGGCGCTTCCTCCTCGCCAAGATCGACGTCGACGCCAACCAGATGCTGATGCAGCAGTTCGGCGTCCAGGGCATCCCGGCCGTCTTCGCGGTCGTGGCCGGACAGGCCCTGCCCCTCTTCCAGGGCGCCGCCGGCGAGGCGCAGATCCGCCAGACCCTGGACCAGCTGGTCCAGGTCGCCGAGGAGCGCTTCGGTCTGACCGGTCTCGTCGTCGACCCCGAGGCGGAGCCGGGCGCCGACCGGCCCGCGACCCCCGAGCGTCCGGCCGGGCCGCACGACGCGGCGCTGGAGGCCGCCGTGCAGGCGCTGGACGCCGGTGACCTGGCCGGCGCGGTCCGCGCGTACCAGAACGTGCTCAGCGACGACCCGGGCAACACGGAGGCCAAACTCGGCCTCGCCCAGGCCGAGTTGCTCCAGCGCGTACAGGACGCCGACCCGCAGCGGGTCCGTCAGGACGCCGCCGACAAGCCGGACGACGCGCAGGCGCAGATCGCCGCCGCCGACCTGGACCTGGTGGGCGGGCACGTGGACGACGCCTTCGGCCGGCTCATCGACACGGTGCGCCGCACGTTCGGCGACGACCGTGACGCCGTACGGCTGCGGCTGCTGGAGCTGTTCGAGGTGGTCGGCGCCGACGATCCGCGGGTGACCGCGGCCCGCAGGGCCCTCGCCCGCGCCCTGTTCTAGGGGCGTTCCCGGGGTTCTTCGCCGGGCGGTCACGGACCGTCCGGCGAGGTGATGCCCGAGTGAGGGAACTGCCGACGAGGCG
This sequence comes from Streptomyces sp. SID5910, assembly GCF_009862125.1. Lineage (GTDB taxonomy): Bacteria > Actinomycetota > Actinomycetes > Streptomycetales > Streptomycetaceae > Streptomyces. The sequence goes on along the minus strand of NZ_WWHX01000720.1, from coordinate 5,233 downwards.
CCAGTGCGGCCGCGCTTTACCAAATCTTGGTAATCGCGGCCGCTGTTACTGCCAGTAAGTCACAGGCGTCGTTCTGTCGGATTCCGTCCAGGGATCAATAGTTTTGTTCCCCTCCTATGACACACCCAGCGTCGCCGTCCGGGGCCGGTGTGTCGTCCCGCGGTTATACGGCCGTTACTAGTGAGTAACGAACCCCCTTGTGTCGGCGGCGAGAATGCACCACGATCGGCGACGCTCGGTCCATTCCCGTACCCCGAAAGCCAGTCGGGTCGCGGGGGTTCCTGGGTCCCCACCGAGCAGAGCCGGCGGCAGTGGGCCGGCTCTTGGGCAGGGGGGTCTTCACCCACCCGGTGAAGCCTGTCCAGCAGGGTTGTGCGTGATGCGTGTCAGGCGCGACCAGTGGTTGTCGCTCGGGGGTGATCGCCGGTGATTCGGGCGCGTTGTTCGCGCCGCCGAGCGCGGGCGCTCTCCTTCCCGAGGACGTAGCACTTCTCCCATCCCTGCCAGGCCGAGCCGCCGATCCCGGGGGCGGGCCGAGGCCAGGAGATGTACGTCCGAGAAGGAGGAAATATGGAGTCCCAGGTGCGTGGCGGGACCAGATGGAAGCGGTTCGCTGTGGTGATGGTGCCCAGCGTGGCCGCCACGGCTGCGATAGGCGTCGCGCTCGCGCAGGGCGCTCTCGCCGCATCGTTCAGCGTCTCCGGCCAGTCGTTCAAGGTGACGGCGGACCAGCTCGACGGTACGGGATTCGTCCAGTACGGGTCGATCGACTCGGGTTACACGCTCGACGGGCAGAAGACGGCTCACCCCGTCGCCGTCTCGGCGTTCAAGTCCGCGTCCATCAAGGGCATGTGCCAGTCCGTGGTCACCCCGGACATCCCGCTGATCGGTTCGGTCAGCCTGATGCTCAAGGCGGGCGGTGGCAGCACCCCGGTCGAGGCCGAGAACCTGTACATCGACGTCGAGCAGCTGGAGGCCGACGCCACCTTCCGCAACATCGACATCGGTGTTGCCGCCAAGGACGCCACCAAGGGTCCCGGCATCAAGAAGGGCGACACCGCGAACCCCTACGGGTTCTCGCAGCAGGCCGACTCGGCCACGCTGAAGAACGTGAAGCAGACGGCGTGGGCGACCACCGCCGGAACCTTCAAGCTCAGCGGTCTGAAGATGTCGCTGTCCAAGGGTGTCAAGGAGTGCTACTAAGCACTCGCTGACGGGCGGGGGAGCCGATGGCGCCCCCGCCCGTCCACTCTCCGGGCGCGCCTTCACGCGCGGCCCACATCTCCACCACAGCAAAGCCGTACCAGGGAGCTGTTTTCCATGAGCGCCGAGACTCCTGCCGCCACCGGCCAGTTCACCCGCCGGAGGATGCAGTTCCGTGCCTGGCGAGGCGCGCGGCCGTTCTGGGCCGGTCTGTTCGTCGCCCTCGGCGGACTCCCCATCGCCTACTTCCCGTACGCGAACCTCCAGATCGGTCACCTGACGCTGGCGATGGCCACCACCGCGGGCGCCGGGTCCCTGATCATCGGCGTGCTGCTGGTCGTCCTGGGCGTCAGCCTGTGGTTCCAGAAGCACGTCCGGGTCTTCGCGGGCGTGGCGGCGATCCTGCTGGCGCTGGTGTCCATCCCCGTGTCCAACCTGGGTGGTTTCCTCATCGGCTTCCTGCTCGCGCTGACCGGCGGGGCGATGGCCGTGGCGTGGGTACCGGGCCAACCGCCGCAGGCCGAGCCGCCGGTGGAGGGCAAGGGAACGGGCGACGCGCCCGAGGGCGTCGTCCCCGGCACCCCGGTGCCCGACGCAACGGTGCCCGACGCGATGGTGCCGCAGCCGCGGGACGGCGTGGAAGAGCCCAACGATCTGTCAGGAACGAGCCCGGCCAACGGGGCGAACGGGAGGCACAGTGCCGGCTGACGAGGTGACCCGCGGGACTGACGTGGAGTCGTCCCGTGCGAGAACCGGGCCGCGCCACGCGGCACCCAAGAAGCCGTTGTTCACCAGGTTCCACATGCCGGCCGGCAAGGCGATAGCCCTGGCGGCGATGCCCACGGCGGTCCTCATGGGGATGGGGTTCACACCGACGCTGGCCCTCGCCGACGGCAACGACGCGGCGCCGCCGTCCAACAGCCTGACGGCCGACGAGTACAAGGACTGCGTGGCGGCCCTGGAGGGCGCCGAGAAGGGCGCGTCGGAGTCCCCGGCGCCGTCTGCCTCGGCGACCGGTGAGGCGGACGACGAGAAGGCCGGGGACGAGGCCGGCGACAAGGGTGACGCGACCGAGCCGGAACCCTCGGCCTCCGGTGACGCGGGCAAGGACAGCGACAAGGGCGCCGACAAGGACGCCGGTTCGACCTCTTCGCCGGATTCAGGTTCCGACGACAAGGCCGAGCCCGCACCCTCCGCGTCGCCCGAGGCGCAGAGCCAGGACAAGGCGCCCGCCACCGCGACCCCGTCCCCCTCGCCGACCGAGAGCGAGAGCGGCGGCGTGCTCAAGGACCTCGGCGACGCCATCGAGGGCATCTTCACCGGCGGCAAGACCGAGGAGAGCCCGAGTCCCACGCCCACCCCGTCGGCGTCCGCGAGCGCCGCCGAGGACACCGCCGGCGCCGTGAAGGACACGGCCGACAAGGCCACCGGCACGGCGAAGGACACGGTGGAGGACACCGCGAAGGAGGTCACCGACGCGGCGTCCGGGGCGGCCGAGGACACCGGGAAGACGGTGGACGAGGCCGTGGAGGGGGCGAAGGAGGCCGCCGACGACGCGGCCACCGCCTCGCCCACCCCCGAGGCCTCCGAGAGCGCCGGCAAGGACGTGGACGACTGCCCGGTCGCCACGGACGCGCAGGGCGGCGTCGACAACAAGGTGCCGCTGCCGGACGACCCCTGGTACCTGAACGCGAGCTCGCTGCTGCTCAAGGGCGCCTCGTACAAGGGCATCGTCGAGGTCAGGACGGCCAACGGCACCACCAAGAAGGTGCTGAAGTACGTCATCTCGAACGGCACCGACATCGGCGACCTGCACCAGACGGTGAAGGACGACCAGTCCGGCAAGACCTACCACGTGCAGGCGGCCCAGGGCTCGACGTCCACGATCCGCGACGGCGAGACCGTGATGTACACGGAGAGCATCTCGGGCAACCTGCTCGGGCTGATCCCGATCACGTTCGACCCGAAGAACCCGCCGCCGCTGGACATCCCGCTGATCTACTTCACCAAGGTGACGGTCGTCCAGGCCGGCCAGTTCGGCGGCACCCTGCACATCCCCGGGCTGCACCAGTACACGAGCTGAGCGCACCCACCGGACCTTCCGGGAGCCGCACGAGAGCGAGGGCGCCCCCTGACCACAGGGGGCGCCCTCGTCGTGTACCGGGACCGGCGTCAGGCGCGGCGCGACTCGCCGAGGTGGTGCACCCGGACCATGTTGGTGGTGCCGGGCACGCCGGGGGGCGAACCGGCGGTGATCACGACGATGTCGCCGTCGTTGAAGCGGCTGAGCTTCACCATCTCCTGGTCCACCAGCTCGACCATCTCGTCCGTGCTGTTGACGAACGGCACCACGTGCGGCTCCACGCCCCAGCTGAGCGCCAGCTGGTTGCGGGTGGACTCGTCGGTGGTGAAGGCGAGGATCGGCTGGGCCGCGCGGTAGCGGGACAGGCGGCGCGCGGTGTCGCCGGACTGGGTGAAGGCCACCAGGCCCTTGCCGCCGAGGAAGTCGGCGATCTCGGCGGCGGCACGGGCCACCGAACCGCCCTGCGTGCGCGGCTTCTTGCCCGGCACCAGCGGCTGGAGGCCCTTGGAGAGCAGCTCCTGCTCGGCCGCGGTGACGATCTTCGACATCGTCTTCACGGTCTCGATCGGATACGCGCCCACCGACGACTCCGCCGACAGCATGACCGCGTCCGCGCCGTCCAGGATCGCGTTGGCCACGTCGGAGGCCTCGGCGCGGGTCGGACGGGAGTTGGTGATCATCGACTCCATCATCTGGGTCGCCACGATCACCGGCTTGGCGTTGCGCCGGCACAGCTCGATCAGGCGCTTCTGCACCATGGGGACCTTCTCGAGCGGGTACTCGACGGCCAGGTCGCCACGGGCGACCATGACGGCGTCGAAGGCCGCGACGACGTCCTCCATGTTCTCCACCGCCTGCGGCTTCTCCACCTTGGCGATGACGGGGACCCGGCGGCCCTCCTCGTCCATGACGCGGTGGACGTCGGCGACGTCCTTGGCGTTGCGGACGAAGGAGAGGGCGACCAGGTCGCAGCCCATGCGCAGCGCGAAGCGGAGGTCCTCGACGTCCTTCTCGGACAGCGCGGGCACGTTCACCGCGGCGCCGGGCAGGTTGATGCCCTTGTGGTCGGAGATGACCCCGCCCTCGATGACGATCGTCTTCACCCGGGGGCCGTCGACCTCGGTGACCTTCAGCTCGACGTTGCCGTCGTTGATGAGAACCTGGTCGCCCTTGCCGACGTCACCGGGCAGGCCCTTGTAGGTCGTGCCGCAGATCGTCCGGTCGCCCGGGACGTCCTCGGTGGTGATGGTGAACTCGTCACCGCGCACCAGCTCGACGGGACCCTCGGCGAAGGTCTCCAGGCGGATCTTGGGGCCCTGAAGGTCGGCGAGGACACCGATGGCCCGGCCGGTCTCCTTGGCGGCGGCCCGGACACGGTCGTAACGCCCCTGGTGCTCGGCGTGCGTTCCGTGGCTGAAGTTGAAGCGGGCCACGTTCATGCCGGCTTCGATCAGGGCGACGAGCTGCTCGTGGGAGTCGACCGCGGGGCCGAGAGTACAGACGATTTTCGAACGGCGCATGGGGCGATCCTATCGGTTTGTTTCGCTGCGGAATATTCCGTCTGGCGGAAAATACAAAAGGGCGGGATGCCGCTCAGGTGAGATTCCCTGAACCAATTACCAGCGCGTAGGTTTGTGTCGCGATCTCCATTTCCTCGTCGGTCGGCACCACGGCCACCGCCACCCGTGCGGACGCGGGCGAGATGAGCCGCGCCTCGTCGCCGCGCACGGCGTTCAGGTCCGCGTCGACCGCCAGGCCCAGTCCCTCCAGGCCCGCCACGGCAGCTTCCCGCACCGGCGCCGCGTTCTCCCCGACCCCGGCCGTGAAGGCGACCACGTCCACCCGTCCGAGAACGGCGTAATAGGCGCCGATGTACTTCTTCAGCCGGTGAATGTAGATGTCGAAGGCCAGTCGCGCCCGTTCGTCGCCCTCGTCCACCCGGCGGCA
>NZ_WWHX01000074.1 GCF_009862125.1 Streptomyces sp. SID5910 | reverse complement strand
TGGCGGCACGGACCCCGTCCCAGGAGGTCGAGAAGGTTGAGTCACCAGCGAATCCCGAAGCGCAAGGCCGCACTGGCCGCAGGAGCGGTGGTGGCGCTCGGCGCGGCCGCCGTCCTGCTGCCGAACGCCAACGCCTCGCAGGACGACGGCGGTTCGGGCGGCACCGCCGCCGCGCCGAGGACGCTCAAGGCGGCGGACGCCTCGGATCTCGCCTCACAGCTCTCCGGCCTGCTCGGCGACGCCTTCGCCGGCTCCTACTACGACGCCGGCAAGCAGCAGCTCGTCGTCAACGTCGTAGCGGGCGACAACAACGACGTCGTCGTGCGGGCCGAGAAGGCGGGCGCGGCCGTCCGCGAGGTGGACAACAGCATCGCCGAACTCAAGGCCGGCGCAGGCACCCTGAAGTCCGAGGCGACCATTCCCGGCACCTCGTGGGCCGTCGACCCCCGGACCAACAAGATCCTCGTCACCGCCGACAGCACCGTCACCGGCGCCTCGTGGGACCGGCTGGAGTCCACCGTCGAGGGCCTCGGCCCCGGCATGGCCACCCTCAAGAAGTCCGCCGGCACCTTCAAGACGTTCCTGTCCGGCGGGGACGCCATCTTCGGCGGCGGCGCCCGGTGCTCGCTCGGCTTCAACGTCACCGCGTCCGACGGCTCGCCCGCCTTCCTGACGGCCGGTCACTGCGGGGTCGCGGCGGCCGAGTGGTCCGACGCGCAGGGCGGGCAGCCGGTCGCCACCGTCGACCAGGCCGTCTTCCCCGGCCAGGGCGACTTCGCGCTCGTCACGTACGACGACCCCGCGACCGAGGCGCCGAGCGAGGTGAACGTCGGCAGCCAGACCGTCCCGATCAGCGGGGCGGCGGAGGCGACGGTCGGTCAGCAGGTCTTCCGGATGGGCAGCACCACCGGACTGGCCGACGGGCAGGTCCTCGGCCTGGACGCCACCGTGAACTACCCCGAGGGCACGGTCACCGGCCTCATCCAGACCGACGTGTGCGCGGAACCCGGGGACAGCGGGGGCTCCCTGTTCACCCAGGACGGCCTGGCGATAGGCCTCACGTCCGGCGGCAGCGGCGACTGCACGGCAGGCGGCGAGACCTTCTTCCAGCCGGTCACCACGGCCCTCCAGGCAGTCGGCGCGACACTCGGCGACGCCGCCGCGGGCGCGGGCGGAGCGGGCGCCGGCGACCCGTCCGGGGGAGAGGGGACCGGCGCCGGCGACCAGGCCGGTGGCGGCGAGGCCGACAACGGCATGGGGGACGCGGGTGACGGGACGGGGGCCGGTGACGCGGACGTCTCCGGGCTGACGCAGACCCACTGACCCCCGTCGCGCGGTCGCCCGGCCCGGGCACGCGGACCGGTCCGGCCGTCCGGAGTGAGGGCGCGGGCACGCGGACTGGTCCCTCCCACCGGAGTGAGGGCGCGGGGACGCAGACCGGTCCGGCCTTCCGGCGGGGAGGTCGGACCGTCGCGGGTCCCGCGTCGCTTCCCCGCTGACGCGGACCTGCTGACACCCGCCGCCCGGCCGCCCGGCCCAGGCGCGCGGACCGGTCCGGCCCTCCGGCGAGAGGGCCGGACGCCGCATGCGCCACGCCGGTTCCCCGGCGCCGCCTCCCCGACCGGGCGGCGCACG
>NZ_WWHX01000008.1 GCF_009862125.1 Streptomyces sp. SID5910 | reverse complement strand
CGAAGGGATCTGTATCGCCCATGTACGCAGCATCGTCCTCCGTGTCCGCCCCCCAGCGATCGCTCCACCCCCGCCCGGCGGCGGGCGGCGGCCCCTACCTCGCCCCCGCGCGTCCGGCGGCCCCGGTGCTCGGGGCGGGCAGGGCGCGGCGCGGCGCGGGAGCCGGCACGCAGCCGCTCAGCGGCAGGATCGACCTCTCCGGCGCCCAGGGCGCCCAACTGCGCACGGCCATCGCCTCCGTGCAGCGGATCTGCCCGGAGTTCGCGCCGGTGCAGGTGCTGCGCCGCAGCGGGCGGTCCGTGCTCCTGGTCGGCACGACCGGGCGCAGCACGGCGGTCGCCAAGTGTTTACTGGACCTCTCCCCCGCGTGGGGTGAGCGGATCCGGCACGAGATAGGGGCATACCGCTCGTTCGTCCGGCACCGCCCGCCGGTGCGGGTGCCGAGGCTGATCGCGGCGGATCCGGACAACGGCACGCTGGTCATCGAGCGGATGCCGGGGCGGCCGGCGGCACTCCAACGGCATCCGCTGGAGACGCCGCCGCGGACGGACATCAGGGCGGCGCTCGGCGCGATCTGCCGGCTCAACGCCTGGCGGCCGCCGGCCGGGACCTTCGACGCCCCGCTGGACTACGCGGCGCGGATCTCCCGGTACCACGAGCTCGGGCTGCTCACCGACCGGGACCTGGGCGACCTCCAGAAGCTGCTGCACGGCATCGCCCACGCGGCCGGGCGTCAGGGCATGGGCCAGTTCTGCCACGGTGACGCGCTGCTGTCCAACATCCTGATGTCGCCCGCCGGTCCGGTGCTGGTGGACTGGGAGCACGCGGGCTGGTATCTGCCGGGGTACGACCTGGCGACCCTGTGGTCGGTGCTCGGTGAGGCCCCCGTGGCGCGCCGCCAGATCAGCCAGATCGCCCAGGCGCAGGGTCCCGCGGCACGCGACGCGTTCTTGGTGAACCTGATGCTGGTGCTGACCCGGGAGATCCGTACGTACGAGACGGCCGTGCAGCGCTCCATGCAGGACGCGGCCCCCGTGGCGCAGACGGCGGCGCCCGCGGGTGCCCTGCCCTCCGGGGAGGAGCAGCGGCTGCTGCTGCGTCGGCTGCACGACGACTGCCAGATGGCCCGGCGGGCCGTGCGCGCGGCGGTCGGCACGCGCTGACGAGACGGGAATCCGCGGTGCGCCCCGCACAGGGCGCACCGCGGATTTCGTGTGTCCGCGCCCGGTGGGAGGGGCCATTGGTGTACGCCACTGACGCCCCGCAGGCCCGTGGGCCGCCGCCACGAAACTCGCCGGGAGCCCTGTTGACGTGGGAAATCGCCGCCGTGTCGGCATGATTGACGGATCGTCGGACCGCCGGGTACCACTGACCCCACGCCCGGTCCCGCACGCCCCGCTACGCCCGACCGTCACAGGAGGCCGCTTTGCGAGGATCCGCCACCGTTCCCGAGCCCGCCCGCGGCGGCAGACGCGTCCGTACGACGGCCGGCGCCCTGGCCGCGGCGGCGCTGATGCTGCCGCTGCTCGGCGCGGCACCGTCCGCCGCCGGGCCCGCCGCGCCGCCCGCACCCGACGCTCTCCAGCGGGCGTTCGCCGCCGCCGCGGCCGAGTACCACGTGCCGCAGTCGGTGCTGCTCGGCGTCTCCTATCTCCAGTCCCGCTGGGACACCCACGGCGGTGCCCCGAGCGTGACCGGCGGCTACGGCCCCATGCACCTCACCGACGCCCGCACCGCGCTCGCCGGGGCCTCGCACCACGGCGGGGGCGCCGAGGACCCGCGCGGCGACGACGCCCGCGACCGGCTGCGGCCGCGGGAGGCGGACGTACCGGCGGACACCGAGCTGCCGGCCCGGCTGACCACACTGCCGAGGGCGGCCGAGCTGACCGGGCTGAGCCGGGACGCGCTGCGCACCGACCCGGCCGCGAACGTGGAGGGCGGTGCCGCACTGCTGGCCGCCGCCCAGCGCGAGCTGGGCGAGCCGCTCAGCGAGGACCCGGCGGACTGGTACGGGGCGGTGGCCCGCTTCTCGGGCGCCGACGACTCCGCGACGGCCGCGGCGTACGCCGACGACGTGTACGGGGTGATCCGCACCGGCGAGCGGCGGACCACGGACTCCGGTCAGCGGATCGCGCTGGCCGCCCGCCCCGGTGTGGCCCCCGACACCGCGCAGCTGGCGCACACCGGCCTGCGCGCGGCGTCCGCCGCCGGCACCGAGTGCCCGGCGTCGGTGTCGTGCGAGTGGATCCCGGCGCCGTACGAGGAGTTCGGCGACGGCGACTACGGCAACCACGACCTGGGGAACCGGCCCGCCTCCCAGCGCATCCGGTACATCGTCGTGCACGACACGGAGGGCACCTGGAACGGTGTCCTGAACATGGTGCAGGACCCGACCTACGTCTCCTGGAACTACACGCTGCGCTCCACCGACGGCCACATCGCGCAGCACGTGAAGGCCGAGGACGTGGCCTGGCACGCGGGCAACTGGTACGTCAACGCGAACTCGGTCGGCCTGGAGCACGAGGGCTTCCTCGCGGACCCGGACGCCTGGTACACGGAGGCGATGTACCGGTCGTCGGCGCGGCTGGTGAAGTACCTGGCGCGGAAGTACGACATCCCGCTGGACCGGCAGCACATCCTGGGCCACGACAACGTGCCCGGCCCGACCACCTCGACCGTCCCCGGCATGCACACCGACCCGGGCCCGTACTGGGACTGGCGGCACTACTTCCAGCTGCTGGGCCGGCCGGTCACGCCGACCGCCGGCACGAAGGCGAAGCTGGTGACGATCCGCCCCGACTACGACACGAACCGGCCCGAGTACACGGGCTGCGAGACGGCGGGCGTGCCGTGCGCGGAGCACGGTTCCAGCGAGGTGCGGCTGTACTCCGACCACGACGTGAACGCGCCGCTGATCAAGGACGTGGGGCTCGGCACCACCCCGACGACCGGGGTGAACGACCTGTCCTCGCGGGTCTCAACGGGCCAGCAGTTCGCGGTGGCCGGCCGGTGGGGCGACTGGACGGCCATCTGGTACCTGGGCCAGAAGGCCTGGTTCCACAGCCCGAGGAAGCACCCGGCGGCGGTACCGGCCTCGGGCCGGCTGATCACCCCGCGCGCCGGCCTGGAGAGCGTCCCGGTGTACGGGCGCGCGTACCCGGAGCAGGCCGCCTACCCGGCGGGCGTTCCCGTCCAGGCCGTGTCACCGCTGTCGTACACGCTGCCGAAGGGGCAGGCGTACGTGGTGGGCGACGAGGTGCCCGGCGAGTACTACTACGCGGTCACCTTCGACGAGGCGTCGCACCGGGTGGTGCGGGGCCGGGACCGGTACTACGAGATCCAGTACGGCCACCGGGTGGCGTACGTGCGGGCCGCGGACGTCACGCTCACGACCGCTCGCTAGCGGCCTGCTCAGCCCTGCTGGAAAAGCTCCGCCGGGAGCGGCTTCAGCAGGGCGTACAGGTCGTCGGTGATGGGGCGGTCCCAGGCGGCGATGGTCACCAGGACATTGTCGCTGCGGTCGAACTGCACGCAGGAGATCCGGCCCTCGGAGAGCTTGAGGCGGCGCACGATCAGCAGGTTGTCGCCCTGCATGACCGGCACGTCCTCGGTGCCGACGACGGTGATCTCCTCGTCGTTCTCCAGGGCCAGCAGCAGCTGGGCCACCTCGAAGGGGATCTCGCCCTCGGGGACCTCGCGGGCCGGGGAGCCCTCCGGCAGGTTCCCGATGATCATCGCGGGGCCGCGGCCGCCGAACAGGTCGTAGCGCAGGAAGACGCCCTGGCAGCTGCCGTCGGGCGCGGGGAGCAGTCCGGCGCCCAGGTTCCCGGGCCAGTCGCCCGGGTCCATGGCCAGAACGTCGAAGTCGGGCCCGGCGGGGGTGGCGCTGCGGCGGCGGAGGAACGACATGCCGCCATGGTACGTGGCCGGACCCCCTGGACGGAGTGCGGGCGACCGTCCGGGGCGCGAGGTGCCGCGGCCGGTCGCCCCGGGGTGCCAGGCGGGTCACTCCTCCGGCGGGGCGGGCGGCACCACCGCGACGGGGGACGCCGCGTGCAGCAGGACGGCGTGGGTGACGGAGCCCATCATGCGGGCGGGGGCCAGCAGGCGCCGGCGGTGGCGGCCGACGACGACCAGTTCGGCGTCCCGGGAGGCGGCGACGAGGTGTCCGGCCGCGTCACCGGCGACGACGTGGGTGTCGGCGCGGACGTCGGGGTGGCGTCCCCGCCAGGGGGCGAGGAGGCCGTCGGCGAGGACGCGGGTCTCGCTCTCGACGGAGACCTCGTCGATCACCAGGGGCATCATCTGGCCGGCGGCGGCCCAGGTCTGCACCGGCCACGGGTAGGCGACGACCACCTGGAGGCGGGCGTCGCGCCGCTCGGCCTCGGCGAAGGCGAAGGACAGCACGGCGTCGTCGGGGCTGTCGACGTGCAGGCCGACGACCACCCGGGGCCCGGGCTCGGCCGGTGGCTCGCCGTGCACCTCGCGGCCGGGGCGGGGCACCACGACGACCGGGCACTCGGCGTCGCGGGCGGCGGCCAGGCTGTTGGAGCCGAGCAGCAGGCTGGCGAATCCGCCGCGGCCGCGGGAGCCGAGCACCAGCAGCTGGGCGTCGGCGCCGAGTTCCGGCAGGGCGGCGCCCGGTACGCCCTCCATGCCGAGGTACTCCGTCACCGGTGCGTCGGCCCGGTCCCCCAGTCGGGTGCGGGCCTCCTCCAGGACCGGGTCCTCGCCGGTGTCGGGTGGGCCGGCGACCAGGACGTCGCCCTGGGCCCAGGCGGCGTACTGCCGCACGTGCACCACCCGCAGGGGCGCGGCGCGCCCGCGGGCCGCGTCGACGGCCCAGTCCAGTGCGCGCAGGCTGTCCTGCGAACCGTCGACCGCCGCGATGACCGGCAGGGTGCTCATGGGTTCCTCACCTCCGGAAGGACGACCTTCCCCCTCGTGGCGTCAGCCTCGCTCAGGCGTCGGCCGCGACGGGGCGCTCAGGGTCGCGTGTCCGGAAATTCGGGGGGAACACCCCCGGATCGGCCGGACGGTCCCCGGCCGGCGCGTCCCGTGCCCGGGGTCAGGTGAGGTCGAACTCCCCTTCGCGTGCTCCCGACACGAAAGCGCCCCACTCCGCCGGGGTGAAGATCAGGGAGGGTTTTTCCGGGCTGCCGCTGTTGCGCATGGCGATGAAGCCCTCGACGAAGGCGATCTGGACATCCCCCAGTCCTCGGCTGCTGGACTGCCACTGCGCGTTGCTGAGGTCCAGCTCCGGCTTGTCCCAGCCCATGATCGGGCGCTGGTGGGTGGTGCTCTCGGCCACGTCCGTGCTCCTCCCGGTTACGTCGTCCGCGGGCCAGCCTAGCGACCGGTTCGGACCGCCGACAGGCCGCGCGGGGCGTGCCTTTCGGAAGATCGGCGCCGCGGCGCCCGGGCAGCTCATGGGGAGGCGGTGCTGGCGCTGGCCGGCTGTGGGCAACAGGCGGCGAAGGCGGCACCCGACTTCGCCGGGGCGGAGGAACTGCCGGAGAAGCTCGGCAAGGACGGTGCCACCGTTCTGGTGGGTGATCCGGACGCGAGCACGACGGTGCAGCTGTACGAGGATCCGCGGTGCCCCGTCTGCGAGGAGTTCGAGAC
>NZ_WWHX01000719.1 GCF_009862125.1 Streptomyces sp. SID5910 | reverse complement strand
GGGGCGGGTTGCCCCGCGGCTGGGGGCGCGGGAGTGGGCGCGACGCCCGCGGCCGGGGCCGTGCAGGTGGGCCTGGGGTTTGGTGCCGGGGTGCGTGGAACACTGCTTCGCATGCGACGTCTGTTCCCTGTGATCGATCCGACAGCTGAGGACGAGGCCGCCGGGGGTGACCGGGAGTGGGGGCTCGGTGAGCTGGCCGCCGCCTACGCGTACCCCGAGGGGGTCTGGCTGCGGGCCAACATGGTGTCCACCCTCGACGGGGCCGCCCAGCACGACGGCCGCTCCCAGCCCATCTCCAGCGCCGCCGACATGAGGATCTTCGGCACCCTGCGGGCCCTCGCGGACGTGGTGATCGCCGGCGCCGAGACCGTACGCCAGGAGGGGTACCGGCCCGCACGCGCGCGGGCCGAGTTCGCGGAGCTGCGGCAGGCGGCCGGACAGGGCCCGGCGCCGGTGATCGCCGTGGTCAGCGCCAGCCTGGAGCTGGACTTCGACCTGCCGCTGTTCACCTCGCCGCTGGTGCCCACCCTCATCCTCACCGGCGCCGCGGCGGCCCCGGACCGGGTCGCGGCCGCCGAGAGGGCCGGGGCCCGGGTGGTGGTCGCAGGCGACGGCGTCGGCGTGGACCCCGCCCGCGCCGTACGTGCCCTCGCCGACCTCGGACACACCCGGCTGCTCACCGAGGGCGGCCCGCGGCTGCTGGGCCAGTTCGTCGCGGCCGGTGTCCTCGACGAGCTGTGCCTGACCGTCTCCCCGATGCTCACCGCGGGCGACGCGCAGCGCATCGCGGGCGGGCCCTCGGTCGAGGTGCCGCGGCAGTACGCGCTCGCGTCCCTCCTGGAGGAGGAAGGTTTCCTCTTCAGCCGGTACCGGCGCGACTGAGTCACGGCGAGGGCGACCCGGACAGGTATTCGGCCGTTAGCGCGCACCCGCGAACCGCATCCGGAATTGCCTGTTCCGCTTATCCCGCGCCGGGCACACTGAATCCGGCAGTACCCGTGCGATCACGGGGCAGGATGGTTTCCGCAGGGCTCGGCACAACCTGCGGAGGTGGGCCCACGGGCCCTAGGAGGAGAAGGGGCGCCTGGTGTTCACAAGCGTTTTGATGATCGAGAAGGCCTTGACGTCCGCCGACGTGGAGTTCGTCACCACCTTGCACGGGGACGAGACGGTCGCCTTCCACGTGCTGCTCCAGCCGCGCGGCGAACAGGCCGACCGGCTGCTGCGGGCCATCGACGACGTCGCCCTCGGCGAACTCGACGACGCGGTCCGCGAGGGCGAGACCCCGGAGGGCAAGGAGGCGCTGAGCGTCGGCCAGCGGGCCCTGGAGGTGTCCCTCACGGCCCTGCGCGCGTCCGGCGCCGAGGCCGAGGGCCGCCTGGTCGAGGAGCACCCGTTGGACGCGCTCAGATCGCTCGTCCAGGAGACCGGCGCCGACGAGGTCATCGTCCTGACCGACCCGCACTACGTGGAGGAGTTCTTCCACCGGGACTGGGCCTCGCGGGCCCGGCACAAGGTCGGCGTACCGGTGCTGAAGCTGTTCTCCCACAGCAAGGCTTAGGCTGGGCCCGCGCTCCCAGGCCCCGCGCCGGGGGCGCGCCCACCAGCACGCACCGCACCCCTGGGGAGAACAGCGCATGGCACCCGGCCTTCCTACCGCCATGGACCGACCGCACTTCATCGGCATCGGCGGCGCCGGGATGTCGGGCATCGCGAAGATCCTCGCCCAGCGCGGGGCCGCGGTGGCGGGCAGCGACGCGAAGGACTCCGCGACCGCCGAGGCGCTGCGGGCGCTCGGCGCGACCGTGCACATCGGGCACGCGGCGGAGCACCTCGCCGACGACGCGAGCTGCGTGGTCGTGTCGTCGGCGATCCGCGAGGACAACCCGGAGCTGGCCCGCGCGGCCGAGCTGGGCATCCCGGTCGTGCACCGCTCCGACGCCCTCGCCGCCCTGATGGGCGGGCTGCGCCCGATCGCGGTCGCCGGCACCCACGGCAAGACCACGACCACGTCGATGCTCGCGGTCTCCCTGGCCGAGCTGGGCCGCGGCCCGTCGTACGCGATCGGCGGCGACCTGGACGCCCCCGGCTCCAACGCCCTGCACGGCGACGGCGAGATCTTCGTCGCCGAGGCGGACGAGAGCGACCGCAGCTTCCACAAGTACGCGCCCGAGGTCGCCATCGTCCTCAACGTCGAGCTCGACCACCACGCCAACTACGCGTCGATGGACGAGATCTACGAGTCCTTCGAGACCTTCGCCGGGAAGATCGTCCCCGGCGGCACGCTGGTGGTCTCCGCCGACCACGAGGGCGCCCGCGAGCTGACCCGGCGCCTGGCCGGCACGGTGCGGACGGTGACGTACGGCGAGTCCGAGGACGCCGACGTGCGCGTCCTGTCGGTCGTCCCGCAGGGCCTCAAGAGCGAGGTCACCGTGCTGATGGACGGCACCGAGCTGACCTTCGGCGTCTCCGTCCCCGGCCGCCACTACGCCCACAACGCGGTCGCCGCCCTCGCCGCGGGTGCCGCCCTGGGCATCCCCGCCGCCGAGCTGGCCCCCGCCCTGGCCGCCTACACGGGCGTCAAGCGGCGCCTCCAGCTCAAGGGCGAGGCGGCCGGCGTGCAGGTCGTCGACTCCTACGCGCACCACCCCACCGAGATGACGGCGGACCTGGAGGCCATGCGCGCCGCGGTCGGCGACGCCCGCATCCTGGTCCTCTTCCAGCCGCACCTGTTCTCCCGCACCCAGGAGCTCGGCAAGGAGATGGGCCAGGCCCTCGCGCTGGCCGACGCGTCGGTGGTCCTCGACATCTACCCGGCCCGCGAGGACCCGATCCCCGGCGTCACCAGCGAGCTGATCATCGAGGCCGCGCGGGCGGCGGGCGCCGACGTCACCCCGGTCCACGACAAGGACGCGGCACCCGCGGCGGTCGCGGGAATGGCGAAGGCCGGTGATC
This sequence comes from Streptomyces sp. SID5910, assembly GCF_009862125.1. Lineage (GTDB taxonomy): Bacteria > Actinomycetota > Actinomycetes > Streptomycetales > Streptomycetaceae > Streptomyces. The sequence continues at coordinate 12,056 of NZ_WWHX01000719.1, read as the reverse complement.
TCGTTCTCACCATGGGCGCGGGCGACGTCACCGACCTCGGACCGCGCATCCTGGACCAGCTGACGGACACGGGCAAGTGAGGGGCTGAGACTCATGGCGTACGACGTCGAGAAGCCGGACGAGCAGTGGCGCGCGGAGCTGAACCCGGCCGAGTACGCCGTGCTGCGCGAGGCCGCCACGGAACCGGCCTTCACCGGTGAGTACACCGACACCAAGACCGAGGGCGTCTACTCCTGCCGCGCCTGCGGCGCCGACCTGTTCACCTCGGAGACGAAGTTCGCCTCGCACTGCGGCTGGCCGTCCTTCTTCGACCCGAAGGACACCGACGCGGTCGAGCTGATCGAGGACCGGTCCCACGGGATGGTGCGCACGGAGGTGCGCTGCGCCCGCTGCGGCTCCCACCTCGGGCACGTCTTCGAGGGCGAGGGGTATCCGACCCCGACCGACCAGCGGTACTGCATCAACAGCGTCGCGCTGCGGCTGGCGCCCGCCGAGGGCTGACGGCGCCCGCCGCGACGTCCGGGCGGGGCGCCGGTGTGAACGCCCCGCCGCTGGGCAGGAGCGCTCCGAACCCCAGGGCCCCGCAGGACCGCCGTCTACACTCGACCGGCGACGGCCCCACCGACCGTGGCCGGAGCGGGCAGCTTCTGCCAGACCCCGAAGGGCATGCGGCGCTTTGATACGGATGGAATCAGTCACCAAGCGGTATCCGGACGGCACGGTGGCGGTCGACCGCCTGTCGCTGGAGATCCCCGACCGGTCGATCACCGTCCTCGTCGGCCCCTCGGGCTGCGGCAAGACGACGACCCTGCGGATGATCAACAGGATGGTCGAGCCGACCGAGGGCACCATCCTCCTCGACGGCGCGGACATCCAGGGCCGGCCGGTCACCACACTGCGCCGGTCCATGGGCTACGTCATCCAGAACGCCGGTCTCTTCCAGCACCGGACGATCCTCGACAACATCGCCACCGTGCCCCGCATGCTCGGCTGGGGCAAGCAGAAGTCCCGTGAGCGGGCGGCCGAGCTGATGGAACGGGTCGGGCTCGACACGTCCCTCGGCAAGCGGTACCCGTACCAGCTCTCCGGCGGCCAGCAGCAGCGCGTCGGCGTGGCGCGGGCGCTCGCCGCCGATCCGCCGGTGCTGCTCATGGACGAGCCGTTCTCGGCCGTCGACCCGGTGGTCCGCAAGGGCCTCCAGGACGAACTGCTGCGCATCCAGGACGAGCTGGGCAAGACCATCGTCTTCGTCACGCACGACATCGACGAGGCCGTCAAGCTCGGCACCATGGTCGCGGTGATGCGCACCGGCGGCCGGCTCGCCCAGTTCGCGACCCCCGCGGAGCTGCTGTCCGACCCGGTGGACGCCTTCGTCGAGGACTTCCTCGGTGCCGACCGCGGCATCCGCCGGCTGTCCTTCTTCCCGTCCGCCGCGCTGGAGCTGACGACCGACGCCGTCGTGCCGCTCGACGCGATCGCCGAGCGCCTCGCCGCGCCGGACGCCCCCTACCTCCTCGTCACCGACGCCGACGGCAGGCCCCTCGGCTGGGGCGAGCCGCGCGGCCTGACCGCCGGGGGCATCGCACCGGACGCCCTCCTGCCGTACGGGCGGCCGTTCGTCCCCGGCACCGACTCGCTGCGGGCCGCCCTCGACTGCGCGGTGCTCTCGCCCACCGGCTGGGCCGTCGCCGTGGACGCCGACGGCCGGGTGACCGGCGTCGTCTCCCAGCAGACCATCGGCGAGGCCATCCGCACCGCCCACGCCGCGGTCCATGCCGCCGGGCGCGCCGACGAGGCCAAGGTCGCCTCGTGAACGGCTTCTTCGACATCCCGAGCGACCTTCAGAACACCTACTTCGGCCTGATCGGCCTGCATCTGCGCGAGGCGCTGCTGCCGGTCCTGGCCGGGCTGCTGCTCGCGCTGCCCGTCGCCCAGCTCTGCGTCCGCTTCCGCTGGCTGTACCCGCCCGTGCTCGGCGTGACGACCGTGTTCTACGCCATCCCCTCGCTGGCCGTCTTCGTGGTCCTCATCGACTACACCGGCCAGACCGAGCTGACGGTGATGATCCCGCTGGCCGTCTACAGCCTGGTGGTGCTCGTCCCCGCCATCGTCGACGGCGTGCGGTCGGTGCCGCAGGAGACGCTGGCCGCGGCGACGGCCATGGGCTTCGGGCCCGTACGGCGCTATCTCCAGGTGCAGTTGCCGATCGCCGTGCCCGCGATCCTCGCCGGACTGCGGGTGGCCACCGCCTCCAGCATCTCCCTGGTCAGCGTCGGCGCCCTCATCGGCAACCAGGGCGCCCTCGGCAATCTGCTCGCGGACGCGCAGAAGTACGACCGGCCCGAGCTCGCGGTCAACTCCGTTCTCACGACGGCCGTCCTGGCCATCCTGTGCGACGCGGCGCTGGTCCTGGCCCGGACGCTGCTGACCCCGTGGATGCCGCGCGGCACCCGCCGGCGCGGCAAGGACGACGCGGCCCGGCCGGCCGAGCAGGCGGCGGCGAAGGAGGCGGCCCGGTGAACGTACTGAACTTCGTCAACGCCTTCTTCAGCGACAGCGCCCACTGGCACGGCTACGACGGCATCCCGCAACGCCTGCTGGAACACGTCCAGTACACGCTGCTCGCGCTCGCCCTCGCCGCCGCGATCGGCCTGCCCGTCGGGCTGCTCACCGGGCACACCGGGCGGGGCGGCAACGCCGTCGCCTTCATCGCCACCGCGGCCCGGGCCCTGCCGAGCTTCGGCCTGCTGGTGCTGATCGCCGTCGTGGTGGGCATCGGCCTGCTGCCGGTGATGATCCCGCTGGTCGTCCTCGCCGTACCCCCGATCCTGGTCACCACCTACGAGGCGGTCCGCACCGTCGACCCCGCCCCGGTGGACGCCGCACGGGGCCTCGGCATGCACGAGACACGCATCCTGTTCCGGGTCGAACTGCCGGTCGCCCTCCCGCTGGTCCTCAGCGGGCTGCGCTCGGCGGCCATCCAGGTCGTCTCGACGGCCACCATCGCCGCCTACGTCAGCCTGGGCGGGCTCGGCCGGTACATCATCGACGGGCTCTACCAGCGCGACTACGAGAAGGTGGTCGGCGGCGCCACCCTGGTGGCGCTCCTGGCCCTGGCCACGCTCACCCTGTTCTGGGCGGCGGGCCGGTTCGCGGTGTCGCCGGGGGTGCGCAGGCGCTGACGGCCGGACAAGGACGTGCGGAAACCGTGACCCGGCCGTGGTTGACTGACCGACGAGCTGCTCGTTTGGATCGGTGGATGACTTCTACCGCGAAGAGCAGCAGGTCCAGGACGAGGCACACCGGGGCGGCGGCCGTCGCGCTCGCCGCCGCGGCGGGGCTGCTCGCGGGCTGTTCCTCCTCCGACGACACCTCCGACAACCCGCTCGCCGGGGAGAAGGCGAAGGCCGGCACCGTCGTCGTCGGCTCGAACAACTTCGCCGAGAGCACCCTGCTCGCCGACATCTACGGCGAGGCACTGAAGGCCAAGGGCCTGAAGGTCACCTACAAGCACAACATCGGCAGCCGCGAGACGACCTACGGCCTGATGAAGAACGGCTCGGTCACGGTGCTGCCGGAGTACAACGGCTCGCTGCTGGCCTATCTCGACTCGAAGGCCGAGCAGCAGTCCGCCGACGGCGTGAACGCCGCGGTGAAGGCCAAGCTCGACAAGAGCCTGACGCTGCTGGAGTCCTCGCCGGCCGAGGACAAGGACTCGGTCAGCGTCAACGCCGAGACCGCGAAGAAGTACGGCCTCACCGCCGAGTCCACCCTCGCCGACCTCAAGAAGGCCGCGCCCGAGCTGGCGATCGGCGGCTCGCCCGAGTTCCAGACCCGGCAGCAGGGTCTCAAGGGCCTGGAGTCCGTCTACGGCCTGAAGTTCAAGTCCTTCAAGGCGCTCGACGCGGGCGGCCCGCTGACCCAGTCGGCGCTGGCCAAGGACACCGTGCAGGCCGCGGACGTCTTCACCACCGACCCGACCATCGTGAAGGAGAAGTTCGTCGTCCTGAAGGACCCGGAGAACCTGTTCGGGTTCGCCAACGTGACCCCGCTGGTCAACAAGGAGGGGCTGCCCCAGGAGGGCGTCGCCGCGCTGAACGCGGTCTCCGCCAAGCTGGACACCAAGACCCTCCTGGACCTGGACGCGCAGGTCCAGCTGGACAAGAAGGACCCCCTGGACGTGGCCAAGGAGTGGCTGAAGTCCGCGGGTCTCGCCTGACACGAGTCCGACGCCCACGACGCCGCGGCTCCGGCCGCGGCGTCGTCCGCCCGGCCCTTCTCAGGCCGGCTCGCCGGCCCGCTGCTCCAGCGGCCGCGCGGAGGACCGCGCGGCGCGGGCCTGCTTCCTGCGCCGCCGCCGTTCGCGGCGGGACTCCTGGTCGGGCAGCCAGCCGAAGACGAGGCAGCTGCCGACGCAGCCGAGGAGCAGGCCGATGAGGAAGCCGCCCAGGTTGGACGTCAGCCAGGTGCCTAGGGAGGCCAGCACGCCGATGAGCGAGTAGAACAGCCGCTGGGCCGGGGTGACCAGGGTGAGCAGTCCGCACAGCAGCATGACGACCGGCAGCAGATAGCCGGCCACGCCCTGCATGCCGACGTGCAGGACGACCTTCAGCGACGCCTTCATGGTGAACAGGACCTCCGCCCCGCCCAGGACGAGCAGCAGCCCGCCCCAGAACGGCCGGCCGGACCGCCAGTCGCGGAACGCGGCCCAGAAGCCCCTGCGCCGGTCGCCCGGCATCAGCAGCCCGCGTCGCTGAAGCGCATCTTCAGCCCGGGCAGCTTGAACACGCCCGCCGTCGTGGCGTAGTTGGTCTGCCGCAGGTTCTTGATGTGCACGGTGTCGGCCTGCTGACTGAAGACGCCGGCCGGGCCGCGGCCCTTGGGCCCGGCCTTGTCCAGCGTGCTGGCGTCGTTGCCGATCTCGATGTTGTTGAAGGCGGCGTCACCGGACAGCAGCGTCGAGTCGGTGGTCAGGTCGCTCGCGGCCACCTTGGCGTCCCCGCCGCCGGCCGTGATGAGCAGGTTGGTGCCGCCCAGGTCGACGCTCTGGCACAGCTTGGTGAGCGTCGCGTCCTTGATCACGGAGGTGACGACCAGCACCTGCCCGCCGGTGTCACCCGCGTTGGGACTGCCCTCGGCCATGTTGTCGAGGCCGCCGAACTGGGCGAACCCGGTGCCGTCGAGCTCCGTCGCGGTGACGGTGAAGGGCATGCCGGAGATCGCGAACTGCACACCCAGGGCGCCCTGGGCGGTGAGGATCGCCAGAGCCGCGGTGACCGCGGCGGCCGGCACCGCGAGCACGGCGGCCCGGCGCAGCCTGACCCGCCCGCGTCTCGTGCCGTCCGCGCCCTGAGGTGCGGAACCGCTTTCCGGTCTGTCGTCGGGCTCGGGGGTGTTGCCGGCGGACGGAGTGACGTCCGAGGACGAGGCCATGTCTGCTCCCAGAGGCATAGTCAATGCGGAACGGGCTTCAGCGGCACGTTGTCCTGGCGCGGACAGCGGCTGGTGCGCACGCCTCCCGGCAACTCCCGGCGGCTGCAAGGGCTTACACGTTACGCACCAGTAGCCATTCGGAAGTTACCGGTGGTTACACACAGGGGTCAAGCATGGTGTGAGTAAAGAGTGAGGGTCGTGTGCCGCTCGCTTCGCAGGGCCCAAACCCCGTACGAACACTTGACCCTGACAGGCAGTCAGCTCTACAAACGGAAGCGTTTCCCGGATCCGTGGCGCCGGATCCGTTCCCGCGGCACGTCCGCGTTCCCGGCCCCGAACAGGGCATCACCGCACCTCCCGGGCGCAGTCCCGGCATCTCGTCGCATCGGCCCGGCCGTGTCCCCGCGGCCGGCCCACCCCTGCTTCACCGAACCCCACTTCCAAGAAGAGGTAGCCGCATGCGTACTCGTACTCTGCTCATGCTCACCGCGGCCGTCGCCGCGCTGACCCTCCCCACGGCACTGCCCGCCGCCGCGGCCGACACGCCCGTCCTCACCACGGGCGCCACCGGCGGTACGCCCGTCGCCGTCGGCGACACCCTCACCGCGTCCCTGGCGAGCGGCACCACCGCCACGTTCCACTCCAGCGCCACCGGCACCAGCGGAGTCTCCTGCACGGCCTCGCAGTTCACCGTCTCCGTCACCGACAACCCGACCGCCCCCGGCACCGCGACCGAGTCGCTCACCGCCCACACCTTCGACAGCAGCACCTGCACCAGCAACGTCACGGGCGTCCTCGGCGTCAACGGCATCCAGGTCGCCAACCTGCCGTACACCACCACCGTCTCCTCCGACGGAACCGTCGCCGTCACCCCGCCCAGCGGCTCCGCCGTCCGCACCACGGTCACGCTGCGCACCCTCCTCGGCAGCGTCAACTGCGTCTACGAGGCACCCGGCCTGTCCGGCACGGCGAGCAACACGGACAACGGCATCGCCTTCACCGACCAGCACTTCACCAAGGTGTCCGGTTCCAGCCTCTGCTTCGCCAACGGGTACTTCACCGCCACCTACGCCCCGGTCACCGACGGGGGCGCCACGGTCTTCGTGAACTGAGCGGGCGTACGCCGTGACGCGGCGGACCGGCCGGTGCGCCCGGGCACACCGGCCGGTCCGCCGCCGTGCGGTGGCACGTTCGGTTCCACGGGGGGCGAAAGGCGGGCGCCGGACCGTGAGTTATCGTGTACTGGGGGTTAAGGCAGACGGCATGACCCGTCGAGTTCCAGCCCAGGAGAGTTCAGCCGATGGCGAGGCAGCTACGCGCCGAGCAGACCCGCGCGACCATCCTCCAAGCCGCCGCCGACCTGTTCGACCAGCACGGTTACGAGGCGACCAGCCTGGCCGAGATCGTCGAGCACGCCGGCGTCACCAAAGGCGCCCTGTACTTCCACTTCGCGGCCAAGGAGGACCTGGCCCACGCCATCATGGAGCTCCAGTCCCGCACATGGCGCCGGCTGGCGACCGAGCTGGACGGCAGGGGCTACACCGCCCTGGAGGCCCTGATGCGCCTGACCTTCGTCATGGCCCGGCTGTCCGCCGAGGGCCCGGTCCTGCGGGCCGGGCTGCGGCTCGCCACCGCGGGAGCGCCGGTACGGCCGCCGCTGCCCCACCCCTTCACCGAGTGGGTGGACATCGCCTCGTCCCGCCTCCTCGACGCGGTCGGACAGGCCGACCTCCACCCGGAGATCGACGTCGAGTCGGTCGCCCACACCATCGTCTGCTCCTTCGTGGGGTCCCGGGTCGTCGGACTCACCCTCGAACCGGCCGCCCGGCAGCCCCGCCGGATGGCGGAGATGTGGCACGTACTGATCCGCGGCATGGTGCCGGTGACCCGCCGCGCCCGCTACCTCAGCCTCGCCGCCCGCCTGGAACGCGAGGCGAGCATGGCCTGAGGGCGACTCCGCCGGGCGGAGATGCAGGGTGGGGGGCTTGCGCGGCGTGCGCGCGCCGGTGGGGAGCGGTGCGGGGGGCCGGGTGGCCGCCGGTGAGCGGCGCGGGCCGGGTGGCCGGGAGGTGGCGGCCCCGCGGGGCCCGGCGCGTACGTGTTCCGGCGGAGCCGGCCCGCGCGGAGCGGGTGGGGGAGGTGCGACGCCCCTGCGGGGCCAGGCCGCCGTGTACGTGGCCCGGCGGAGCCGGCCCGCGGTGCCCGGTGGTGCGTGGTGCGGGCCGCTCGGCCGAGGGACGGCGCTCCCGCGGGGCCGGGCCGGGTGCGTGTCCCGGCGGAGCCGAGTCGTGGGCGCTACCGTGAGGCGCATGCCCGACACCCCCTCCGAGACCGCCCCCGTCATCGTCGGTGACGAGCCCGGGTCTTTCCCCCACGGTGTGCTGGCCGACCGGCATCCCGCCATCGTCCGGCAGGTCAGGGAGGCGTACCCCTACGACCCCGGCCGGCGCCGCGCCCTGGACGCGCTGCTGGTGAACTGCACCGAGGGCGTGATCGAGCCCCTGCCCGCCGACGCCCACGACCGGGACCGCTGGGCGGCCTGGGGCATGACCGAGTACGCCGGCCGCTCCTGGTTCGACGTGCCCTGGCTGTGGGCCGAGAGCTATTTCTACCGCCGGCTCCTCGACGCCGTCGGCCACTTCGCCCCCGGCGCCTGGCAGGGCATCGACCCCTTCCGGCCCGCCAAGCTCACCGAACTCGACGCGCCCGAGACGTCCGAGGAACTCGCCGCCCTCGACCAGCTCGCCGACCGGCCCGCCGACGACCAGCTCCGGGCACTGCTGCACGGCTCCCTCTGGGGCAACCGCGCCGACCTCAGCTTCCGGCTCTCCACCACCGGCGCAGGTGACGGAGGTGACGTGCGGGCACTGGTCGCCGACGACGGCGACACGCTCCTGTCCCTGCTGTCCGGCGGGGACGCGGCGACCCTCTGCCTCGTCGCCGACAACGCCGGCCGCGAACTCGTCCCCGACCTGCTCCTCGTCGCCCACCTCCTCGCGCACGGCCGTATCGGCCGGGCCGTCCTGCACGTCAAGCCGCACCCGTACTACGTCTCCGACGCCACGACCGCCGACGTGCTCGACGCACTGCGGCGACTGATCGCGGCGGGCGGGGCGGCGCAGGAGTACGGCCGCACCCTGTGGGCCGCGCTGACCGACGGCCGCGTCACCGTCCGCGCCCACCCCTTCTCCAGTGCCCCGCTGCCCTACGCGGACATGCCCGCCGACCTGCGCGCGGACTTCGCCGCGGCCACGGTCACCGTCCTCAAGGGCGACCTCAACTACCGCCGCCTCGTGGGCGACCGGTGGTGGCCCCCGACGACGCCCTTCGCGGACGTCACCGCGTACTTCCCCGGCCCGGTCGCCGCGCTGCGCACCCTGAAGTCCGACGTGATCACCGGGCTGGACGAGGACACGGAGGCCGCGCTGGTGGCGGGCGAGGGGCAGCGGTGGCGGACCAGCGGGACGCACGCGCTGATCCAGGTCAGGACCTGAGCGACCGCGAAAGTTCCCCCGTTCCGTCCCGATTCACGCGATGGTGTGATCATGTCCCGGCCCGAGGATGCCCGCGAAGGCCCCTGGGTAGGGCCCGGCCATGACGCAACAGCCCTTCGAACTCCCGCACTTCTACCTGCCGCATCCCGCGCGGCTCAATCCGCACCTGGACGAGGCCCGCGCCCACTCGACGGCCTGGGCGCGCGAGATGGGCATGCTGGAGGGCTCCGGGGTCTGGGAGCAGTCCGACCTCGACGCGCACGACTACGGCCTGCTCTGCGCCTACACCCACCCCGACTGCGACGGACCCGCGCTCTCCCTCGTCACCGACTGGTACGTGTGGGTCTTCTTCTTCGACGACCACTTCCTGGAGAGGTTCAAGCGCAGCCAGGACCGCGTCGCCGGCAAGGCCCACCTGGACCGGCTGCCCCTGTTCATGCCGCTCGACCCGGCCGCCGAGATGCCCGAGCCGGAGAATCCGGTCGAGGCCGGCCTCGCCGACCTGTGGACGCGCACGGTGCCCGCCATGTCGGCCGACTGGCGCCGCCGCTTCGCCGTCGCCACCGAGCACCTGCTCAACGAGTCCCTGTGGGAGCTGTCCAACATCAACGAGGGGCGGATCGCCAACCCCGTCGAGTACATCGAGATGCGCCGCAAGGTGGGCGGCGCCCCCTGGTCGGCGGGACTGGTCGAGTACGCGACCGCAGAGGTGCCGGCCGCCGTCGCCGAGACGCGGCCCCTGCGGGTGCTCATGGAGACCTTCTCCGACGCCGTCCACCTGCGCAACGACCTCTTCTCCTACCAGCGCGAGGTCGAGGACGAGGGCGAGCTCAGCAACGGCGTGCTCGTCCTGGAGACCTTCTTCGGCTGCACCACCCAGGAGGCCGCCGACACGGTCAACGACGTCCTCACCTCCCGGCTGCACCAGTTCGAGCACACCGCGTTCACCGAAGTGCCGGCGGTGGCCCTGGAGAACGGGCTCACCCCGCCCGAGATCGCGGCCGTCGGGGCGTACGCGAAGGGCCTCCAGGACTGGCAGTCGGGCGGCCACGAGTGGCACATGCGCTCCAGCCGCTACATGAACAAGGGCGCCCGGCCGGCCGCCGGCTGGCAGGCCCTGACCGGCCCCGGCACCTCCGCCGCCGACGTCGGCGCGCTGCTCGCCACCGCGGCCGCCGAGCGGGCCCGCCCCTACACGTACGTGCCGTTCCAGAAGGTCGGGCCCGCGGTCATCCCCGACATCGACATGCCGTACCCGCTGGAGCTGAGCCCCGCGCTGGAGGGCTCCCGGCGGCATCTGCTCGCCTGGTCGACCGCGATGGGCATCCTCGGCGAGGGGGTCTGGGACGAGGACAAGCTCGCGAGCTGCGACCTCCCCCTGTGCGCCGCGGGCCTCGACCCGGACGCCACCCAGGAGCAGCTCGACCTCGCCTCCGACTGGCTGGCCTTCGGCACCTACGGCGACGACTACTACCCGCTCGTATACGGCCACCGCCGCGACCTGGCCGCCGCCCGGCTGACCACGGCCCGCCTGTCGGCCTGCATGCCGCTGGACGGCGAGCCGGTCCCGCCGCCCGCCAACGCCATGGAACGCTCCCTGACCGACCTGTGGGCGCGCACCACGGCCGGCATGACGTCCGAGGAGCGGCGCCCGCTGAAGACGGCCGTGGACACGATGACCGAGGCCTGGGTGTGGGAGCTGGCCAACCAGATCCACAACCGCGTCCCCGACCCGGTGGACTACCTGGAGATGCGCCGCGCCACCTTCGGCTCGGACCTCACCCTGGGCCTGTGCCGCGCCGGACACGGCCCGGCCGTGCCGCCCGAGGTCTACCGCAGCGGGCCCGTCCGCTCCCTGGAGAACGCGGCGATCGACTACGCCTGCCTCCTCAACGACGTCTTCTCGTACCAGAAGGAGATCGAGTACGAGGGCGAGGTCCACAACGCGGTCCTCGTCGTGCAGAACTTCTTCGGCATCGACTACCCGACCGCGCTCCCCGTCGTGCAGGACCTGATGAACCAGCGCATGCGCCAGTTCCAGCACGTCGTCGCGCACGAACTGCCCATCGTCTACGACGACTTCCAGCTTTCGGACGAGGCGCGGGACGTCATGCGGGGCTATGTGGCGGACCTTCAGAACTGGATGGCCGGCATCCTCAACTGGCACCGCAACGTCCCGCGCTACACGGCGGAGTACCTGGCCGGACGCACCCACGGCTTCCTCCCGGACCGGTCCCCGGCCGTGCCCGTCCCGCGGAGCGCCGCACTTCCCGCGCTTCGCTGACCCGGCCGGTCAGTCTCACTCGTTCGTGGCTCGTCACGGGCCTGGGCGCCGGGTAGGGCTCTGCCCGGAGGCGAACCATGGAACAGACTGCGCTGCGACCCAAGCCGATGCCCGGCCGGGACCCCGGGCCCGGCACCACACCCGCCCCGGCACACCGCCCGCACGCGGCGCGCGGGCGGCGCCGGCGGCTCACCACCCTGCTGTGCGGCCTGCTCGCCGCGACGGTCCTGCTCCTGGCCGGGGTCGGGCTCGGCACGGTGGGCGCCGCGGTGATCGGCATGAGCAGACTCGCCGAGCTGCGGAGCCAGGCCGGCGCGCCGGGACCGGGAACACCGCCCGGCAGCCGGACCGCCCCGGCACATCCGTCTGCCACCGCCATCCCGTCGCCGGCACCGGCGGGCGTGGCCCTCGGCGTGGAGGCCGTGGACCACGAGAAGCCGGGCGCCCTGGTCGTGGGCGTCCACGTGCCCGGCCCCGGCTACACGGCGGGCCTGGTCAGAGGCGACGTGCTCCTGGCGGTCGGCACCGCCCGCGTCGACTCGGCCGCCGACCTGGCCCGTGCCGTCGCCCGCGCCCGGCCCGGCAAGGAGGTCAAGCTGACCGTGCGCCACGAGAGCGGCGGCTTCCAGCAGCTGACGGCCGTACCGGGGGTCGTCACATGACCGCACGGACGCCACTGAAGCAGTGGCCGGCCGGTGCCCGGCGACTAGGGCCTGTCGTTTGGATCAGGTCGGCTGGGAGAGACGGTGCGTCTCGGCCGACCCGAGCGGGGCGATGGGGCCCCTCCCGCGCGAGCGAAGCCGAGCGTGGGGGAGCGTGCAGCTGCAAGGCGGAGGAGGGCGACA
>NZ_WWHX01000718.1 GCF_009862125.1 Streptomyces sp. SID5910 | reverse complement strand
TCGGGTTGAGGGCCTCCTCGACGGCCCGCACCCCGGGCTGCCGGGCGACATGCCGCAACGCCGCCTGGAGATCGCCCCGCACCTCCACGGCCCGCACGATCCGGTTGCCGTGCATGAACAGCGAGGTGCGCAGCAGCCGGGTGGCGTCGTCGACCTGCGCCTCGGGGGACGCGTAGTTCGACAGCAGCTCGGCGACCTTGGCCTCGCTGCCCGGCCGCACCGTGAAGGTCAGCGCGTGCCGGACGACGTTGCCGCCCACCCGGGGAGCGGCCCGCAGCTCCTCGCCGGCCGGGGCGGACGACGCGGCACCGTCGGCGGCGGTCTCCCGCAGCACGCTGTAGCGCAGGGAGCGGGTGTCGCGGACGCAGTCCTGAAGGGGCTCCACGGTCGCCAGGTGCTCGTCGCTGTTGACCCACGCCAGGAAGGGCGCCGCGCTCTCCCACTCGCTGGTGAGCAGCCACTGCGTCGGGTTCTCCAGGGACTGGCACAGCTGGTCGCTGACATGTCCCGGCACGGCCGCGACGCGGTGGCGGATGCGCTCGTAGGCGTTGAGGAACTCCTGCTGCATGCCGTCGTGGATGTCCAGCATCAGCACGACCCGCACGCGGGATCCGTCGAACGCCGATATCGAGACGCCGCCCACGTCCGCGGACACGGCGGCCGTCGCCCCGGCACCAAGGGCTGCGGCATCCGTCGATCCGGAATCCGACGACACGACGGGAGAGACCGTCATCCGGCCCACCTCTTCTCGGGGGTTCCTCGTGGACTGGGGAAGTACGACCGTCGCTGCGCGCGCCGTGTGCGGCGGGGTGCGCCGGTCGCACAAGCACGATCGTGTGCCGTGCCCGCGGGGACCGCGAACCAGACGGGTTAAGCGGGTGAAGCCTGAGCCGCCGCAGGCGCCACGGGGCATGCATGAAGGCCCGGCCCCTGCATGTCACGGGACCTGCCACTCGACGACGGCCCGACCGCGGCCCGACGCAACGGAGGACGAGCGATGAACGAAAGAGCCGATCGATCGGGGCCCGGGATCCACCGCGTCCCGGTGCTGATCGTCGGAGGTTCCCTGGTCGGCCTGTCGACCTCGGTTTTCCTGGGTCGGCTCGGCGTCCGGCACACCCTGGTGGAGCGCCACGCCGGCACCTCCATCCACCCCCGCGGACGCGGCAACAACGTCCGCACGATGGAGCTCTTCCGGGTGTCGGGCACCGAACCGGACATCCGGCGGGCCGCCGCCACGCTGGCCGACAACCACGGCATCCTCCAGACCCCGACGCTGGCCGGCGACGCGGGGGAGTGGCTGTTCAAGCAGATCGACCCCGGCAACGGACTCGCCCGGTTCAGCCCCAGCGGCTGGTGCCTGTGCAGCCAGAACGACCTGGAGCCCGAACTGCTCGCCCACGCCCGCGCACTCGGCGGCGAACTGCGCTTCGGCACGGAGCTGCTGTCGTTCGACGCGGACGCCGAAGGGGTCACGGCGATCGTCCGGAACCGGGAGACCGGCGAGAACACCACGATCCGCGCGGACTACCTGGTGGCCGCCGACGGCCCCCGCAGCCCCGTCCGCGAGCAGCTCGGCATCGGTCAGAGCGGCCCCGGCGACCTCTTCCACAACATCAGCATCACCTTCCGCTCCCGCCGGCTCGCCGACGTCGTGGGCGACCGCCGCTTCATCGTCTGCTACCTCACGGCTCCCGACGCGGACGGCGCCCTGCTCCCGGTGGACAACCGCGTCGACTGGGTCTTCCACGCCCCCTGGCACCCGGAGACCGGCGAGACGCTGGAGGACTTCACCGACGAGCGCTGCGCCGCCCACATCCGCCGCGCCATCGGCGACCCCGACCTGGACGTCGAGATCACCGGCAAGGCCCCCTGGCACGCCGCCCAGCGCGTCGCCCGCGGCTACCGCTCGGGCCGCGTCCTGCTGGCCGGCGACTCGGCCCACGAGATGTCCCCGACCGGCGCGTTCGGCTCCAACACCGGCATCCAGGACGCCCACAACCTGGCCTGGAAACTGGCCGCCGTCCTCGACGGCTGGGCGGGCGACGGCCTCCTCGACACCTACGACGCCGAGCGCCGCCCGGTCGCCGAGGCCACCAGCGCCCGCGCCGCCGCCCGCTCCGCCGAGCACAGCCACCCCGGCTTCGCCCCGCCCCCGGCGGCCGGCGGCGGCGGCGGTCCGCAGCGCGGCATCCTCAACGTCGCCCTCGGCTACCGCTATCCCCAGGGCGCGGTCGTCGGCGCCGACCCGGCGACGCCGGTGGTCCCGGACGCGCTCTCGCTGACTGGTGAACCCGGCAGCCGGGCCCCGCACCTGTGGCTGCGCCGCGGCGACGACCGCGTCTCCACGCTCGACCTCTACGAGCGCACCCTCGTCCTGCTCAGCGACGCGACGGAGCCCAGCGGCTGGCACGAGGCGGCGACCCGGCTGGCCCACGAGACGCGGATCCCGCTGACGCCGTACCGGGTCGGCAAGTCCCCGGACGCCGAACTGCTGCCCGAGGACGACGACACCGACTGGGCGAAGGCCCACGGCGTGACGCGCGGCGGGGCGGTCCTGGTCCGCCCGGACGGCTTCGTCGCCTGGCGGGCCCCCGGCCCGGCGCCGGACCCCGCGGCGATGCTGCGGCAGGTGCTGGCGTCCGTGCTGTCCCTGCCGGACAGCACGGACGTCGCCCGGCCGGAGCCGAGCGTGAGCGGCATGGTTCACGCCGGCGGGTGAATCGCTGACGGGTACGGCCTCCCTGCCGGTGGACCCGGCGTGCCGTCACCGGGCAGGGAGGGCGCTCAGTGGCCGCGCAGCCGGGCGAGCGTGGCGTCGAGGTCGGCGTGGCCGGGCCGGTTGTGCGGCAGCCTGGCGAGCACGGCCGCCATGCCGCAGGTGTCGGTGAGGGCGGAGAAGACCAGCCCGCCCGCGATGCCCGCGGACAGCAACTGGAAGGCCGGGTGCACCAGCAGGCCGAGCAGAAGACCCAGCAGGACGAGCAGCCCGGCGGTGAGACGGACCTGCCGCTCCATGCCCCACGTGGCCTTCGCGGGCCCCTCCGGCCGGGCGAGCTCGTGCCCCTGCGCTGCCCAGGCCCCGGTGCCGCCGACGAGGGTCGCGGCGTGGACGCCGTGCTCGGCGAGGACGCGGCACGCGTTCGCGGAGCGGTTGCCGGAGGCGCAGACGACGAGGACGTCCCCGCGCTGCGCGGCGGCACGGACGGCGGGCAGGGCACGCCGGAGCCGGTCCAGCGGCACGTTGAGGGCGCCGGGCAGGTGGCCGCCGGCGTACTCGCCGGGGGTGCGGACGTCGATGACGGTGAGCTCGTGCAGGCGGGAGTGCGCCTGGCGGGGGTCGAGGGTGGCGGGGGTGGTCATGGGGCGAGGTCCCTTCCGTGGACGTCGGTCGGTGGTCATGTGGTGGTGGCTCACGGGACGAGCGCGTCGGCGAGCATGAAGAGGGCCACCGCGAGAAGCACGTAGGCGAAGAGGGTCTGGAGCGTCCGGCCCCGGACCTTCGCCGCCAGGCGTTTGCCGTCCCAGGCGCCGAGCACCGCGGCCGCGGTGAAGGGTCCGACGACGGCCCAGTCCAGGTGCGTCCCGGTGCCCGCCCGCGCGCCGAGCGCGGCGAGGGAGTTGACCGTGATGACGAGGAGGCTCGTCCCGACGGCCCGGCGCATGGCCAGCCCCAGCACGCCCACCAGCGCCGGTACGGCGAGGAAGCCGCCACCCACCCCGAGGAACCCGGTCACCGCCCCGAGCCCGGCCCCGACGGCACCGGCCCGCGCGGGGCGGACGGGGAGCGCGGCCGGGCCGGTGGCAGCGGGCCGCAGCATCCGCGTCGCGGCCAGCGCGGCGACGGCCGAGAAGGCCACGACCAGCACGGTCGCCGGCACCCGGTCGGCCACCGCCCCGGCGAGCATCGCGGGCACGACACCCGCGGCGGCGAACAGGAGCCCGGTGCGCCAGGCGACGTTGCCGTCCCGGGCGTGCCCGCTGAGCGCGGTGACGGAGGTGAGGGTGACGATCACGAGGCCGGCCGTCGTCGCGTCGGCCGGGTCGAAGTGGAGCAGGTAGATCAGGGCGGGCACGGCGAGGACGCTGCCGCCCCCGCCGAGACCCCCGAGGGCCAGGCCGACGACGGCACCGGCGAGGAGCGCGGCGATCAGAGCGGTCATGCTCAGCGGCCGGCGCCGTGCGGATCGTCCGAGCCGTCGGTCACCGTCAGCCCGGCGGCCGAGGCGGCGTCGAACCCGTCGTCCACCGCCACCACGTCCCGTCCCGCGGCGTGGAGCATCGACGCGGCGATCGCGGCCCGCATACCGCCCGCGCAGTGCACCCACACGGTGCCCGCCGGCACCTCGTCCAGCCGTCCGTGCAGCTCGTGGACCGGAAGGTGCACCGACCCGGCTATGTGCCCGGCGGCCCGCTCGGAGTCCCGCCGTACGTCGAGGACGACCACCCCGTCCGTGCCGCGCCCCGCCAGTCCGGCGAACGTCGACCTCGGGAACGACACCGGCCGCCCACCCTCGGGCACCCACGCCTCGGGCACCCCGGTCGCGGCGCCCGCGGGCCGGTCGATGCCCACCCGGACCAGCTCCCGCTGGGCGGCGGCCAACTGCTCCGGGGACTCGGCGAGCAGCGTCACCGGCTTGCCCCACGGGATCAGCCAGGCCAGGTACGTGGCGAGCTTGCCGTCCGCCTCGAAGTTGTACGACCCGGCGACATGCCCCTCCGCGAACGCGACGCGGCCACGCAGGTCGACCACCCACTCACCGGCCGCGAGCCGGGCGGCGATCTCCTCGGCGTCGGCGACGGCCGGCGGGGTCAGGTCGACGGGCGCGGGCCCGCCGGCGTTGGCCGGGCTCATGTGGGCGTAGTACGCGGGGACGTCGTCCAGCCCGGCCAGCAGCCGGGCCACGAAGGAGTCGACGTCCTCGGTCAGCGCGGCGTTCACGGCCTTCTCCCGGCCGATCGTGGTGGCGTCCCCCTCGGCCTGCGCGGAGGAACAGAAGCTGCCGAAGCCGTGCGTCGGGAGCACGGACGTGTCGTCGGGCAGCTCGGTGGCCAGACGGTGCGCGGAGGCGTGCTGCGCCCGCGCCAGCTCCTCGGTCAGCCGCGGCTCCACCAGATCCGGACGCCCGACGGTGCCGATGAGCAGCGAGCCCCCGGTGAACGCCGCCACGGGAACGCCGTTCTCCCGGAGCACGTACGAGGTGTGGTGCGGGGTGTGCCCGGGGGTGGCCACCGCCCGCAGCTCCAGCCCGGCGTCGACGCCGACCGTGTCACCGTCGGCCACCGGCACCCGCGAGAACGAGACGCGGGCCCCGGCCGGCACCAGATACACGGCACCCGTCAGCCGGGCCAGCTCCAGGCCGCCGCTGACGTAGTCGTTGTGGAGGTGGGTCTCCACGACGTGCGAGATCCGCACCCCGCGCCGGGCGGCCACGGCCAGGACCTGATCGACGTCACGCGGCGGATCCACCACGACGGCGCTCCGCGCCCCGCCGGCCAGGTAGGAACGGTTGCCGAGCCCCTCCAGTTCGAGGGTGTCGACGAAGAACATCGGGCTACTCCTTACTCGGGCAATTACCCCCCGGGGTATACAGGCCACCGTAACACGAGTACCCCCGGGGGTATCCGTCACTCGGGCGGCGGCCGATGCGACGGTCCCGCCGCCTGTACCGGAGCCCCCGCCTGGGGCACTGTGTCCCCGACCGACCACGTCCGTCACAAGGGGGGATCGACGATGTGGGAACAGTTGCCCGCGTTGGCCGGCGTCGTCGTGGGAGCGGCCGGCTCCTACCTGGCGACCAGCCTCACGGAACGCAGCCGGTGGCGACGGGCCAGGGCCGAACGCTGGGACCAGAAAAGACTGGACACCTACGCCTCCTACGCCAACGCCCTGAAGCACCAGATCAACATCGCGCAGCGCATGGGGGCGGCGAGAGGCTTCCAGCACGCCGTGGACCCTCTGGACCCGGAGCAGGGCCTCGCCCAGCTCGCCGAGGCCGAGGCCCGGCGCGCGGCGGAGTGGGAGTCCGTACTGCTCGTCGGCGACGCCGAGACCATAGCGGCGGCCCGCGCCTGGCACGAGGCCGTGTGGAACGTCGAGCTCTACGCCCGCGGCACGAAGGACGACCCCGCCGGCTGGGAGGACACGGTCCGGCGGATGAGCCGGGCGCGCGACGCCTTCTACACGTTGGCGCGCCGCGACCTGGGCATCGCGGGCCCGCCACCGCCGTCCGGGAACTGGCCCCGCGTCTGGCAGCAGGACGGAACGGGAACGGGCTGACGCACCCGCCCGCAGCCGATGGCGTTGTCAGTCCCCTCTGCCATCATCCGGCCATGCAGAACGACGCCTTGGCGACCCGGGACCGGGAGAGCGGCACGACGAGCGCCGTCGGCCGACTGCTGCGCGCGCTGACCGACCCGGAGTTCACCGACGAGGAGGGACGCCCCGACCCGTCACAGGTCACCGACGAGGAGCTGGGGAGCCTCTTCGTCGCGGCCTACCGGGTGGACACCTCGGCCCCACTGGCGATGCGCGCGGCGGCGGCCACGATCCGGGCCGCGGCCAGGGACCGCCGGCCGCGCTACACACCCGCCGCGTGCCGCCGGCTGTTCGAACTGCTCGTCGAGGAGTGCGGGGAACACGGCTGGGCCGACCTCACCCTGGGCCTCGACGCGCTGCGGGACTGCACGGGCCCGGTGCCCGACGTCTCGGAACCGGCCCGCAGCCTGGTCGGGATGTGCCTGGTCAGGGACGTCGTACGCCAGCCGTACGCGCTGCTCGCGGTCGCGGCCCTCGCAGGGAAGGAGACACTGACGACGGCCGTGGAACGGCTCTCCCGCGACGTCGGCCCCATCGTCGCCGACGAGACGGCCGTCATCGCAGGCCTCCCCCCGGCGGAACAGGCGGTCCTGTCCGAGATGGACCGGGAGCACAGATTCGTCGCCCCGCTCGCCCACACCTGGCACCGGTCGGCCGACAACCCGGCGTACGTGGCCTTCGCCCGCCGCGCGCTGGAAACGGCCGCCGACCGCACCGAC
>NZ_WWHX01000717.1 GCF_009862125.1 Streptomyces sp. SID5910 | reverse complement strand
GACCGTCGCCGGCCCAGGATGCCTGGTTGTTGGTGTTGCCGGTGCGGCCGTCGATGGAACCGGAGGAGTACGCCAGGCCGATCCTGGGGGTCAAGCCGCCCGGGACGTCGGGGGCAGGCATGCTGTATGACCAGCTGAAGTCACCCGTGTTGAGATTGGTGCTCCAGGTCGCCGAGGCAGACAGCGGTGTCGCCTTGTAGTCGCCGTTCGCGCTTTCTGCGTCTGCCACCGCGGCGAGTACGGTGGGTGCCGTGGCGCTGAGGGCCACGTTCTGTGCGGTGAGTGTCTTGGCGTCCGGGTCGTTGACCGTGTCCACGGGCTTTGTGGTGCGGCATGCGGGCGTGGCCGGTGTTGTGAGTGCGCAGGCCGGCAGTTCGACGAGCGTCAGGCGCGAGGCGTAGCCGCCGCCGAAAGCGTCGGCGAACGAGGAGTAGTCCAGCTTGGCGCGTAGACGGCCCGGTGGCGTCTTCGCCTGGCTTTGGGTGCGCAGGGTGAACAGCAGACCGTCGACGCCGGCTCTCTGTGCCGTCTTCCGGTCCAGGATCCGGGTCTCGACCTTGCCGCGTGCGGGTGTGGCGGTGGTCTTGCCCGCAGTGTCCAGGCTCAGGGGAAGACCCTGGGCACGAAGGGGTGCGCGGGCGGCGCCCTTTTCGACACCGTTCGGCAGATCCACCACGGCGGTCGCCGCCGGTGGCCATGCTGCTTCGGGCGCGGCTTCAGGGGTACGGGGCCCCTTCGTCACAGTACGCGGTTTGGCCTTGACGGGCGAGCCGGGTACCGGCTTCTCGAAGGCGGTGGGGGCACCTTGTCCTTCGGTGGTGTCTGCCGCGACGGCGGGCTGTGTCACCCCCTGGAGGAGGGTGCCGACCATGACCGCGGCAGAAGCCAGGGCGACACGTCGCTGCAGTCCCTGGAGCCGTCTTCTGGATCTGCCGTTCATGTTCTTCGTCCTTCGCTGCGGTCATGGCCGCACAGAGCCGACATGGGGCTGGTGAAAATGGGGGAAGCACCGGTTGGGTCCGGATTGCGGACCCAACCGTGAATCAGACGTTGTTCGGGACTTCGGTGGGCATCCCGGGGTTACCTGCGGCGAGCATCTTGACCTGGGTTTCGGTCAAGATGCCCTGGAAGGCCCATACGTCGGACACGGCTCCAGGCCAGTACGCGCCCCAGGTGCTGGCCCCGGTCTTCGCGCGGCCCAGCTGCATCGGCTGCGCCGACTTGAACGACAGCACATCTTCGGCGAAGGACAGGCGGTCCGTGCATGAGCCGTCGTCCGGCTCCGCGTCTGCGTTCTCGTCCCCGCAGGCGATCTGTTCCAACTCGCCGTTCACGTAGAGGGACAGCTGTTTGGTGAGGCCGTCGTAGACCACTGCCAGGTGCGTCCAGTCCGTGGGTGAGAAGAACTGCCCGTTGTCCACGTTGGCGACCGAGGCATTGGCTGTGTCGGACGATGCCACCGCGATCCGCCAGCGCCCTGGGTCGGACTGTGGCGAGGCGCTGGGTTCGTAGCGCACGGTGAACGCGTTCTGCGTCGCGCCGGGCGCACTGAGGAGCGCCACGCTGTGGTCCGGGAGTGCGGCTGTCTGTGCCCAGGCGGTGACGGTGAAGCTGGCGTTGGTGTCCACGGGTGCGGTTGAGGTCATGCCGTAGTCGTCGATGCCGTCGAGTGAGACGCCGCCGTCGACCCACCCCCCGCCGACCTGCGCGCCGCCGTTCAGTGTCATGGCGTTGCCGGACGGGGACGCGTCGGGTGTGACCAGTGGTGATCCGGAGGCTGTCTCGAAGGTCCATCGGCTTTTGACCAGGGGCCGCTGGCGGTACATCTGCCGGACTTCGTCGTCGGCGATGGGCCGGTCGAAGAGACGTACGTCGTCGATCTGGCCGGGGAAGAAGGAGCCGGGTGCGCTGTTGTAAGAGCCGGCACCGATCTGGAAGGGGCCGCCGGCGTACCAGTCCGCTTGCAGAGGTGTTTCGCCTGCCTTGACACCGTTGACGTAGAGAGTGAGCCGATTGGCGACGGTGTCGTGCACGGCGACCAGGTGCGTCCAGGTGTCCGCGTAGGCGTGAGTGCCGTCGGGTTGTCTGGCGCGGATGATGGTGGCGGTGGTGGAGTCGGCGGAGTACTGGTTGGCTACCCACTGGTCGTAGTCGGCGGAGTAGTACAGCTCGAGGCCAGGGGCTCGGGTGCCGGTTTGGGTGGCGACGATGGCGGGGTGGTTGGGCTTGGTCTTGGGCAGTTTCGCCCAGGCTGAGACGGCGAAACTGCGGCGGTTGTCCAGGACGGGGCGGTCGGTGGTGGCGTAGCCGCTCGTGCCGTTGAGGGTCAGCGCATTGCCGGCGATGCCGGGTTGCCCGGTGGTGGCACCGGTGGTGAGCCGGGCGTCGGGTACCTGGGCAGCGCTGGTGAGCTGGGTGGCGTCGGCGGGGTCGTCCAGGCTGAAGACGGCGCGGGCGGGCCTGCCGGCGTTAAGCGATTCTTTCCCGTACAGGCGGGTCACTTCGCTGGGAGCGAGGGGCTTGTCGAAGACCTGAAGCTCGTCGATGGTGCCGGGGAAGAAGGAGTTCGGCTGGCCGTTGTACGAGCCGGCTCCTATCTGCAGGCCGCGGCGGGCGTCCCAGGGTGAGTCATGGATCGTGGTCCCGGCCAGTGCGCCGTTGACGAAGAGCTTCAGCTCATGGGTGGTGGCGCTGTAGGTGCCGACGAGGTGTGTCCATTCGCCGGGCTTGGCGCCGCCCGCAGCGGGTTGCATGGCGCGCACGATTCCCGCACCCGAAACATCGGCCTTGTACTGGTTGAACACCCAACGGTCGTAATCAGCGGAGTAGTACAGCTCGAACCCTGGCGAGTGATTGCCGGGCTGAGCGGCAACGATCGCCGGGTGGTCGGGCAGGGTGGACAGTTTCGCCCAGGCCGAGACGGAGAAATCGGCCGAGGTGTCGGCTGTGGTGATAGCGGTGACGGCGTAGTCGTCGACGCCATCGAAAGAGACGGCTGTGCCCTTGGCTCCGGGCACGGCGAGGGTGGGGCCGCCCTTCAGGTCGGCTACGCGTGGCGGTGCCGTGCCGGCGGCCGTGATGGCCCCGGCGGTCTCGTCGAGTTGCCACATGGCGCGTTCGGGCTGACCTGCCTTGACGCGGAAGCGGTACCCGGCCGGGGCCGAGACGTTCCCGGCCGCATCGACAGCGGAGACGTAGAGGGTGTTGACGCTGGCCTCGGGGGGCAGCAGCTTCAGCTGTTTCGCGGCACCGTTGGTGGTGGTGATCGTGTTCTTGGTCGTCGGGTCGACGTTGACGCCGTAGAGGTACTTCACGCTCTGGGTGTCGTTGCCGCCCACGGTGAACGTGCCGTACTTGCCGATGCCGTCGTACCACGGGTCCTGCGGGTTCTCCGGGTCCGAGGCCGGATAGTCGCTGGAGGTGATCTTCGGAGGCGCCGGGGCCTGTGTGTCGTAGTAGAAGTAGCAGGCAGTGGCGTTACCGGCGAAGGACCAAGGGGAGTACTGGGCTCCGTCGTAGGAGCGGGCGTACCACAGGACCTGTCGGTTCTTCGGGACGGAGGTGGGCAGGCTGATCGAGAAGCTCGACCCGGAGGCCTTGTAGGAGGTCAGGGAAGGCTGCCAGCGGGCGATGAGGCCCTTGCCGTCGCCGGTGTCCCACTTGGCCTGGAACTGCACGGCGATGTTGTCGCCGTCCGGGTCACTGACACCGTTCGCGTAGATCTTGCCGAGGGAACGGATCCGCGGGGCGGGGCTGTACTTGCACGTACCGCCGTACTCCATGGTCAGCTGCGAGTTCTTGATCTGGGACGGGGGACGGTTGTACTTCACCCGCAGATAGGCCTTGTCGGAGAACCGCTTCCACCCGTATCCGTCGGACTCGCTCGCCGCCCGCAGCCCGAACGTCATCGTCGAGTTTCTGCTGTTGGCCGCTGCCTGCACGGCCGATCGCACGTCAAACTCGGCGTCCTTCGCAGCGCAGCCCGAGTAGCCGTAGGCGAAGGACTTCGATCCCAGTTCCTTCACCCAGAACCCGGAGGCGTTCTGGCTGTTCCACGTCGTCGATGACGAGATGTCCTTGGTCTGCCACAGCTCGACCGCGCGTGCCGAACACGAGGCCGACCAAGTGTTGCGGACCACGAACTCCGCGGACAGGACAGACTTGCCCGCGAACGCGGACACGGGGATGCGGTAGAAGAGCCGCTTGGTGTCATGGGGATTGCAGTACGCCCAGTTGCAGTAGCCCAGGCCGGCATCCGGGTCGCCGTTGAACTTCCACTGCGGTGAGGACGCCCAGTACTTCGACGCCATCGTCCAGGCGGATGCCTGCGGCGTGTACCACTGAGGGTCGATGAAGACCGGGTAGGTGGTGTCGTCGCCCGTGAGGGTGTCGGCATCGGGCCGCAGGACCAGTTCGTCCTGCCCGGCGCCTACCTCCACCTCCACCGGTGCGAGCTTGCCCGACTCCCCTGCCCCTGGCTCGGGGCCCTCCTCCGCCGCCTGCCCCGAAGCATCAGCGGCCTGACCGGCCGTAGCGCTTTTCGTCTGCGTGCGAGCGGCCGGGGCTGTACCCGGGCTGGAGTCCCACATCATCGGCTTCGGTGCCTCGAAAACCGCACCGCCGGCTCCTGTGTCGAGGGCCTGGAGGCCGCCCTCGGCGGTCTCCTTCACATCGAGTCCGTCGGCGGCCAGCTTCAACCGCAACTCAGCGAGTTTGTCACTCGCCGCCGCCTCGGCTGTCTTGACCACCAACAGCTGGGTGAAGCCGTCTTCTTGAGCGGTCATCCGCAGGTCGACGTCCGGCAGGACCGATGAGTAGGTTGCCACTGCGCCGTCCAGGAACGGCTTCGGCAACGACGTCGGCCAGGACAGGCTCATTTGCCTGCCGGCGCGCTGCATACGCACCAGAGGTTCCGATCCACCGCCGGAGAACTCCAGGTCCACCGCGGCCGCCTTCGGAGCGACCGTGCCCTCAGCAGTCGTGGCCAACGCCGTATCGATGCGCTGCCAGCCGTTCTGGCTGCGGGTCCAGACGGGCCGCAGGTACTCGCGTGCCTCCAGATCGCCCTCTGGGGTTGCGTACACCTCTCGGGTCTCACTGCGCTGGCTGCGGATCTCCACCTGCTTGCCGGTCCGCTTGGCCTCGGCCAGCGCCTCGGCTTCCGTCAAGCTGCTGCTGCCAGTCGTCGCGCTCGGCAGCGAGGCCTGCGAGGCGGCTGGCGCAGCCGCCGCCTCCGCGCCGCTGAGAGCAGGCACCAGCCCGACAGCCAGAGTTCCGCCCAGCAGTGCCGCTACAGCCCTGCCCCCGCCCCGCAATCGGGTCCACATCCCCGCCACACCCCACCCACAAGATTCACAAAGTAGCCAGGGGTAACTAACACCTCAACAGAATGTCAGGTCAACAGGAAGGAAACGGACAAGAGCATGCCAAAGTCCGGAACACCACGTGAGGAAACCGACGTTTACTGAGCGTTGTGTTGATATTGATCACGGTTCGGTGCCATGTGTGATGGGTCGAGATCAACGAGGTGCCGGCGCGGTCCTGAACCGGCGTCGGTATTCCGTCGGGGTCGTGTCGAGGCGGCGGCGGAAGGCTCTGACCAGGGTGTCGACGGTGCCGAAGCCGCAGGCGGTGGCGATTCGCTCCAGGGTGGCGTCGGTGGATTCGAGCTGGTGGCGGGCCACCTCGACGCGGGCCGACTCGATGTAGGCGTGCGGGGTCGTGCCGAGTTCGTTCTTGAAGATCCGGGTGAGCTGCCGTTCGCTGACGTGGGCGGACGCGGCGAGGTCCGCGACGGTGAGGGGTTCGGCGATGTTGCGCATGATGTGGTGGCGCAGGTCCTCGATGCGCCGGGTCGCGGAGACCTGCTCCAGGGGCACGCTGAACTGGCTCTGCCCGCTGGGCCGCTTCAGGTACATCACGAGCTGCCGGGCCACGCGCAGCGCGACGGCCTCGCCGAGGTCGTCGGCGATGAGCGCGAGGGAGAGGTCGAGGCAGGCGCTGATGCCCGCGCCCGTCCACACGTCGCCCTGGCGGATGAAGATCGGGTCGGCGTCGACCTCGATCGCCGGGTGCTCGGCGGCGAGCTGCCGCGCGGTCGACCAGTGGGTGGTGGCGCGCTTGCCGTCGAGGAGTCCGGCGGCGGCGAGGATGTGCGCGCCGACGCAGACGGACGTGACCCGCCGGGTACGGGTGGCGAGTTGCCGTACCCGTTCCACCACGGCGGGGTCGGTGAGCGGGTGCACGTGGCGCTGGTCGTCCACCTGGACGGCGCCGGGCACGATCAGGGTGTCGATGCTCTTCACGGCCAGGTCGTCGAAGGTCGTGTCGGGCAGGACCCGGACGCCGGCGCCGGTGGTGACCGGGTCCATGGTCTCCGCGGCGAGGACGACCTCGTAGCCCGCCGCCTCGTCGGTCTCGCGGCGGGCGAGGGAGAACACCTCCGGCGGCCCGGTGACGTCGAGCAGGTCGACGTCCTCGAAGAGGACGATGACGATCAGACGGCTGACGATGCTCATGGAACCCCCCACACTCGACGGCCGGCGGCCATGTCGGTTTCTGCATGTTAGACGACATTGCCGACACGGGCCGGGGGCCATAGCGTCGTAGGCGCAGGTCACCGCACCGGTGAACTGCCTTCCCCTCCACGCGAATTCAGGTGGTTCCCCATGCCCAGAACGACGCTGCGCCAGCTCAACGGCTTCGACGAGACCCCGGCGAAGCTCGCCGAGTCCACGCTGATCCTCGTCGACTACCAGAACACCTACACGACCGGCGTCATGGAGCTGGACGGCTGGCGGGAGGCGCTCGACGCCGCTGCCGAACTGCTGGCCCGGGCCCGCCAGGAGGGCGCGAAGGTCATCCACGTCGTCAACGACGGCGGCGAGGGCACCCCGTACGACATCCGGGCCGAGGTCGGGCAGATCCACCCGAGCGTCGCGCCGCTGGACGGCGAGCCCGTCGTCGTCAAGAAGGTGCCGAACGCCTTCGTGGACACGGACCTCGGCGAGCACGTCGACGCCGCCGGCAACAGCGACGTCGTCATCGCCGGCTTCATGACGCACATGTGCGTGGCCTTCACCGCCCAGGGCGCCTTCCTGCGCGGCAACCGCCCCACCGTGGTGGCCGATGCCAGCGCCACCCGCGCCCTGCCCGTCGCGGGCACCGAACTGGACGCCCGCCAGGTGCACTTCGGCGCCCTGGCCACCATCGCCGACCTGTACGGCGTCGTCGTCCCGTCGCAGAAGGAGATCGCCTGATGAAGCTGCTCCGCCCGGCCGCCGCGCTCGCCGCCGCCGCCGTCCTCGCCGTCACCGCCACCGCGTGCGGCGGCGAGTCCGAGGCCGCCTCCCCCAAGGGCGAGCCCTCGGCCTCCGCCACCACCGCGGCGAACGTCGCGAAGGACACCACGACGCTGCGCAAGCTCAACGGCCTGGACGAGACCCCGGCCACGCTCTCCGACGCGACGCTCATCCTGGTCGACTACCAGAACACCTACACCGAGGGTGTGATGGAGCTGGACGGCTGGAAGCCGGCGGTGGACAACGCCGCGGCCCTCCTGAAGCGGGCCCGCGCGGCGGGCACGCCGGTCATCCACATCGTCGACAAGGGCTACGACCTGAAGTCGAAGGCGGGCCAGATCATCCCGGCGCTCAAGCCGGCCAAGGGCGAGCCCGTCGTCGAGAAGAGCGTCCCCAACGGCTTCCACGGCACCGATCTCGCCGCGCAGGTGAAGAAGGCGGGCCGCGAGAACGTCATCATCGCGGGCTTCATGACGAACATGTGCACCCTGTTCACCACCCAGGGAGCCTTCCTCAACGGCAACAAGCCGACCGTGGTGGCCGACGCCTCCGCGACCCGGCCGCTGCCCCTGAAGGGCAACCCGAACGGCATCCCCGCGCAGCAGGTCCACGAGGCCGCGCTCGCGACGGTCCAGGATCTCTACGGCGTCGTCGTGCCGTCGCAGAAGTCCCTGACCTGAGACTTCCCCCCACCCTGAAATCCCCCCAC
>NZ_WWHX01000716.1 GCF_009862125.1 Streptomyces sp. SID5910 | reverse complement strand
TATCGCCAGGCGCTTCGACGCCCCGGTGACCGTGCTGCGCTTCGCCCCGGACGTCACCGACCTCCTCCAGCAGTACGCCGAGCGGGGCCGCACGGACCTCACCGCCGCGGATGTCCGTGCCTACGCCGCCCTCATGGCCCGGGACGCCGGTCCCGATCAGCTCCGCGCCAAGGGCGCCACCTCCGTCCATGACGTCCCCGGACGCCGCCGGTCGACCACGCCCGCCGAAGCCGCCGCGCACTTCTCCTTCGCGTGACGTGCCGCCGAGACGGTGAGGCGTTACGCCGACCGGCTGCCCAGGGGCGGCACACGTCCGGCTGCCGGGTGAGGGTGGCGGAAGCCGGTTCGAGCAGCGGATCCGGCTCGCGGTGTGTCACGCGTGCGGACGGCAGAAGGGAGGCAGGCACGATGGCGGCGGAGTGGCAGAGGACACCGGACGACGACCAGGGTGACGACTCGGTCGACGAAGAACCGGAGGAGTCCTACACCTCGCTGCTCGACCTCCCCCTCAGCTCCGACCTGAACCGGATCGGCGAGCAGCTGCACGCCCTGGCCCGTGCGCAGAGCACCTTGCAGGAACTGCTCCAGGCGGTGGTGAACATCACCGGCGAACTGGAGTTGCCCACGGTGCTGCGCCGCATCGTCCGCACAGCGATGGATCTGGTGGGCGCCCGCTACGGTGCCATGGGAGTGCTCGACCAGGACGGCCGGCTCCTGGACGAGTTCATCCCGCTGGGGCTCACCGCGCAAGAGCTGGCCGACTTGGAAGGCGTGGAGCTGCCGAGAGGCAGGGGCCTGCTGGGGCATCTGATCCACCACCCCGAGCCACTGCGGGTCAAGGACATCTCGCGCCACCCGGAGTCGGCCGGCTTCCCTCCCGGGCACCCGCCCATGCGCACCTTGCTCGGCGTCGCGATCAGCGTACGAGGGCAGGTCTACGGCAACCTGTACCTCTCCGAACGCAAGGACGGGCAGCCCTTCGACCGGCACGACGAAGGCGTGATCCGCGCGCTCGCCGGCACGGCCGGGGTGGCGATCGAGAACGCCCGCCTGTACCAGCAGGTCCGCAACAGCAGCGAACAGTTCCAACGGCTGCTGCTGCCCCGCCTGCCCGACCTGAGGCCCTTCGCCGCCGGCGCGGCCTACCGCCCGGCGAACTCTCCGGCCGCCGTGGGCGGCGACTGGTACGACGCCATGCTGCTGCCCGACGGGTCGTGCGTGGCGGTGATCGGTGACGCCGTGGGGCACGATCTGCGGGCCGCGGCCGACATGGCCCAGATCCGCAACATGCTGCGGGCCCTGTACTTCGACAGGAACGCGGCGCCCAGTGCCTCCCTCGCGCGGCTGGACCGGATCATGAACGCCGCCCTGGACGAGGCGCCCATGGCCACGGCCCTGCTGGCCCGGCTGGAGCCCGCCGACAGTGCCTGGCAGCTGTGCTGGTCCAGCGCCGGACACCCGCCCCCGCTTCTGCTGCTGCCCGACGGACGGGTCCGCTACCTGGACACAGAGCCCGGCCCCCCGCTCGGGGTGGCTCCCGACCTCCCGCGCCCGGACCACTGTCAGGCGGTACCGGTGGACAGCACGATCGTCCTCTTCACCGACGGTCTCGTCGAGGTTCCCGGCCAGCCGCTGGACCGGGGACTGGACGCCCTGGCCGTCACCGCATCCCGGTTCGCCGGCCGGCCACCGGACGAACTGTGCCGGGCACTCGTCACCCACCGTCCGGGCAACGGCCACGACGACAAGGCCGTCATCGCCCTTCGCACCCCACCGTTGACGGGCTACGCCTGCTCCTGACCCCGAGGTCGACTGAGGTGCCTCCAGCCCGCTGCCGCCGGTGGGAGGTCAGACGCGGACACCGAACATGAACGGTCCGCCGATGGTGTCCATCGACTCGTACCGTACGACCGTACCGGTGCGAGGGGCGTGCAGGATCTGGCCGTTGCCCGCGTACAGGCCCACGTGGTGGAGGTCGTTGAAGAAGAAGACCAGGTCGCCGACCTGGAGCTGGCTGCGTGAGAGGCGGGTCCCGATGCCCGACTGGGCCTCGGAGGTGCGCGGTATGGAGACGTCGGCCTGGGCGTAGGCCCAGGAGGTCAGGCCCGAGCAGTCGTACGAGGAGGGACCGGTGCCGCCGCGGATGTAGGGCTTGCCGAGCTGTCCCTGGGCGGCGGCGAAGGCGGCGCCGGCCCGGCCGGACGCGGGGGCGTGGTGGCCGATGTCCACCTGCTCGGCGGAGGAGCGGCTTGCGCGCTGCTGCTCGGTGGCGAGGTCCGCCTTCTCCTTCGCCGTCAGGGTGTTGAGCAGCTTCTGCGCCTCGGCGAGCTTGCCCTGGACCTCCTTCTCCCTGTCGCCCAACTCGGTGCGGGTGGTGGCGAGATCCTCAAGCTTCTCGGTGGCCTCGGCGCGCTCCTGGGCGAGTTGCCGCTGCTTGCCCTGGATCTTCTGGAGGGCTTCGACCTGCTGGCTGCTCAACTGGTCGAGTGTGGACGCCTTGGCGAGGAAATCGTCCGGGTCCGAGGAGAGGAGGAGCTGGACCGAGGGATCGATGCCCCCGGATCGGTACTGGGCGGCGGCCAGCGAACCAAGACCGTCCCGCAGCGTGTTCAGTTCCTGCTGGCCGCGGGCGACGCTGTCCTGGACGGCGGACACCTCCTCCTGGAGCTTCCGTTGCTTCTCGTTGGCCGCGTTGTACTTCTCCGTGGCCTGCTCCGCCTGCACGTAGAGCTTGTCGACCTTGGCCTTGACCTCGTCCTTGCCGAGCTTCTGACCGGGCGTGGCGTCGGCGGTGTTCGCGCTCAGGGCGACGGCAGCGGCGGCCGCCGTGGTCAGCACGCTCACGCGCGTGCGGCTCGGCTGCTTGGGCCGACGATGGGACGTCATGGAAACGGACTCCTGTTCCTGTTCCTTGAGAGGAGAGGGGAAGAACCGGCCCCCCGGCCGACCAATGAAGAGTCGATCACGGGCACCTGGGGAGGACCATGCAGAACTACCGGCAGAAGTAGCGTCCGTATCGATCGCTGTCCCGCGGCCAACTCATGTGCTCAGTCACAGCACTCACCGCCCGTACGCCAGATCCGCCATCACGGCGGGCGGCAGGGACGGGTTGGCCGCTGCTGCTTCCGCCACCTGCCAGTCCCCGTCGGTCAGGAGTTCCGCGATGACGGGTGGCGGGAGCGCCGGGTGGCCGGCGGCCACCGGTCTCGCTCGTCTGTCCGCCAGGCAGACGAGCAGCGCCGAGGCCGACGCCCGGCGGTGCCGGGCCACCTCACGGAACACCCGCTGCGCCGCCGGCTCGTGCCGGACCAGGTCGTCGAGGAGCGCCGTGGGCGCGTCCGGGTTGGCCGCCACCTTGGCCAGGACCTGGACACCGTGACGGCCGACCACGCCGCGCAACTGTGCTTCGGTGAGGCCCAGGTGCGGGGGGAGGGCCTTGGCCACCTTCGCATCGGGATCGTCGACCAGCCGGCCGCGTATCCCGGACGGCAGGTCGCGCCGCTGGGCCACCAGCATTCGGACAGCCGGCTCCGGTGACTTGGCCAGCCCTTCGACCTCGGCGTCAGAGGCGGCGGCGATACGGGGCAGAAGGGTGGCGCCGATCCTGGTGTTTCCGGCCAGGAGGGTGAGCACGTCGAGTGGTACGCGGGGATGATGCGCGAGCCTGCGGCGCACCTCGGGGTCACGGTCGGCGGCCAGTGCGCGGATCAGGGCCTCATCGATCGCAGGGTTCTCGGCAACGTCGGCGCGGGCACCGGGAGTCGGGTCCGAAGCCAGCCGCGCGTAGACCTCTCGGGGCAGGTCCTGGCGTCCGGCGAGCGCCCAGCGCAGGAGCATCGACGGATGGTCCACAAAACCGACGACGGCCTCGGCAGGAGTGGCAGGGTTACGGAGTGCCGCCTCCCACATGGCGTGGACGGTGGACTCGTGGGATCCGTCGCATGACGCACCCGGCGGCAGTTCACAGTCGAGCCGTGGGCACTCGGGATCGTGGACGAAGGGAACATCCTCGCGGTCACAGACCAGACAATGACGTGCCGCGGACAGTCCTTGCCCGGTCACCAACGCTGCCAACGCGGCCGGGGGCGTCTCCTCGTTGCCCGCGACCGCGCGGCGGACCTCGGCGTGCGGATGCGCCGCGAGTCCCTCGGCCACGTCCGAGGTGGCCGACAACGCGAGCTCGGCGACCACCCGCACGTCCGGATCCGCCGTGAGCGTGTCGACCACGTCGGACGGGAGACCGGGGCAGGCTGCCAGCCTCTCGCGGCGCCCACGGGCGGGATCGGTCGCGAGGAGCCTCGCCCACTCCGGGCGGCCGAGACCCAGGTCGAGCAGGGCGAGGGCGGCG
>NZ_WWHX01000715.1 GCF_009862125.1 Streptomyces sp. SID5910 | reverse complement strand
GGTGAGCGGTACGGGACCGAGGTGCTGCCCCGCGTACGTGCCGGCCAGCAGCCCGGCCGCCCCCGCGAGCGCCGGTACGCCGATCCGCCTGACCGACGTACGCCGGCTGCCCGGCCGGTCGTTGATGCCGGCCAGCATGGCGGCGATGGCGGCGACGACACCGAGGGAGGTGCGCCCGGCGAGCAGGGCCGCGAGCAGCAGCGGCCCGCCGGCCAGCGCACCCCGGGTGACCGCGCTCCAGGGCACGGGCCCGCGCTGGGTGCTCAGGGCGTGGGCGAGCCAGGGCGGTAGTGCGAGGGCGGCGGGGCGAGCGGTGCTGGGCACGGGGCGCGGGGCTCCTGTCGTCCGGTCGAGGGCGGGGGCGAGCCTTCGGGCGACGGTGGCCGGGCTGTGACGTGTGCTGTCCAGGGTACGGGCGGTTCTTGATGCGCCGGAAACGGGCGCATTTCGGGGAGGTGACGGCCGGCGGCGGCAGAGTTCGTCTCCGCCGTGTCCCCACTGCTCTAGCCGGCCCGCGCCGCCTCCATGGCCGCCCTCAGCAGGTCCTCGGCCCGTGTGAGCGCCGCAGTCAGTGACCGCGGGTCCGGCGTCAGGCGTGTCAGGAGTACGTCGACCCCGCCCAGCCCCGCCCGCTCGGTCAGCCCCTTCTCGTTGGTGACCCACTGCCCGCGTGCCGCCAGTACGGCGTGTGCCGTCTGTGTCGTGGCGAGGGCGATCGCGCCGGCGACCTGGGTCAGCGCTCCCCTGGGGGCGTGGCCGGCCCGGGCGTAGGCGAGGGTGGCCGTGGCCGTGCCGTACCAGCGTTCGGGAGCGGTGGCGCGGAGGGCGTCCGGGTAGGCGGGGCGGGGCAGTTCGCCGCGCAGCACCTCGTTGACGGCCAGCTCCGCGACGACCAGGTAGGTCGGGATGCCCGCCAGGTGGAACATCAGCGGCTCCACGCCGAAGCGGCCCGCCTCGGCCTCCGCCACCTCGTGCTCGACCACGTCGAGGTCGCGGTAGTGCACGTCGACCCGGCGTTCGTCGACCGTGAGCCATGCGCCGCCGTTGAAGACGCCGCCGCCCCACTCCCCGACGGCGGAGACCTCCCCCGGCCAGCCGAGGGCACGGAGGCCGGCCGGGTCGAAGGCGCCCCGGTAGTAGACCGCCAGGTCCCAGTCGCTGTCGGGCCGGTGCGTGCCCCGGGCCCGGGAGCCGCCCAGGGCGACGGCCCGGACGGCGGGCAGGGCGGCGAGCCGATCGGCGGTCGTGTCGAGGAAGTCGTGGTCCGTGAGGGAGGGCACTGGCGCGGGCTCCTGGTGGTGGGCGGTGTGGTCAGGGCCGGGCGCGGGCGTACTTGTCGGTCGCCGCCACCAGCGCGTCGTCGCCGGTCGCTCCCGCGTCGTGTCCTTGCTCGTCGACGACGACCAGCTCGCTGCCCGGCCAGGCGTGGTGGAGCCGCCACACGATGCCGAGGAGGTTGCCGAAGTCGAGGCTGCCCTGCACCAGGGTGCCGGGGATGCCCTTCAGCAGGTGTGCGTCCCGCAGGACCACGCCCTCGTCGTTGCCGTCGCCGAGGAAGTGGTCGTTGCCCCAGTAGTGCGTGACGGTACGGGCGAAGCCCATGCGGAACACCGGGTCCTGGAAGCGTTCGACCGAGCCCGGCGGCGCGGGGATGATGGCCGTCTCCCAGTCGGTCCAGGCCCGCGCGGCCCGCTCCCGGACCTCCGGGTCGGGGGACTCCAGCAGCCGGTTGTAGGCGGCGGCCAGGTTGCCGTCGCGCTCGCCGGCGGGCAGCTCGGCGAGGAACCGCTCGTGAGCCTGGGGAAAGATGTTCCCCAGCCCGCGGGTCAACAGGCCGACCTCGGGGTTCGAGCCGGTCGCGACTCCGGTCAGTACGAGTTCGGAGACGACACCCGGGTGGGTCTGTGCGTACCGCAGGCCCAGGATCGACCCCCACGACACCCCCCACACCAGCCACCGTTCGATCCCCAGGTGGGCGCGCAGCCGCTCCAGGTCGGCCATGAGGTGGGCGGTCGTGTTCACGCTCATGTCGGTGGCGTGGTCGCTCGCGGGCGGCACCGACCGTCCGGCGCCACGCTGGTCGAGCAGCACGATCCGGTACGCGGCCGGGTCGAAGTAGCGCCTCAGGTTCGGGGTCGTGCGGGACCCGGGCCCGCCGTGCAGCACCACCGCGGGCTTGCCGTGCGGGTTGCCGGAGGTCTCCCAGTAGATGCGGTTGCCGTCCCCGACGTCGAGCATCCCGTGGTCGTACGGTTCGGTCTCCGGATACCTGCCCATCGTGCCCCTCCTGCCCCTCCTGCCCCTCCTGCCCCTCGGAGCACCCTAGCCCCGGGCGTCCCGGTCGCTCATCTGCTTTCCGCCGTGGGCAGTCCCGCCGCCGTGGCCGCGGTCCGCAGTACCTCCCGCAGCATCTCGGGGGTGAGCCGGCCGGTGAAGGTGTTGCGCTGGCTGACGTGGAAGCAGCCGAAGAGGTGCAGGTCGGGGTGGTCGGGGGCGTGCAGCGTGACCTGGGCGCCGTGGGCGAAGGCGGGGCGGGGCCGGGGCACGGTCCAGCCCGCCCCGGCGAACGCGGGCAGCGCGGCCTGCCAGCCGAAGGCACCGAGGACGACCACGGCGCGCAGCGTCGGCCGCAGCAGGTCCAGTTCCTGGACGAGCCACGGGCGGCAGGTGTCGCGCTCCGTGGGCGTGGGCTTGTTGGCGGGCGGGGCGCAGTGCACCGGGGAGGTGACGCGCACGCCGTACAGCTCCAGGCCGTCGTCGGCGGTGACCGCGGTGGGCTGGGACGCGAGCCCCACGTCGTACAGCGCCTGGTACAGCACGTCACCGGAGCGGTCGCCGGTGAACATCCGGCCTGTGCGATTGCCGCCGTGGGCCGCGGGGGCGAGGCCGACGATCAGCAGGCGTGCGTCCGGCGGGCCGAAGCCGGGCACCGGGCGGCCCCAGTACGTCCAGTCGGCGAAGGCCGCCCGCTTGGTGCGGGCCACCTCCTCCCGCCAGGCGACCAGCCGTGGACAGGCCCGGCACCCCGCGATCCGCTGGTCGAGTTCGACGAGGCCGCTGCTGTCCATGCCCCCACCGTAAGACCACCGGACCCGCGCGCCTCGGGGCGGGGGCCGCCGGGCCCGGCCGGGTGCCGTGGCGCCACTTACCGGCCGTCACGGCACCCGGCGTCCCGCCGCCCTCGCCCCGTCGATATCCGATCCCGCGCACCGGGGCCCTGCGGCTAAGGTCGGGGCATGGCTTCCGAGCATGACGAAGGCAGGGACGGCGAGGCGACTGCCGTACCGGACTCCCCCGAGGCGAAGGCCGCCGACCAGGCCCCGGACCCCAAGACCGCCGCCGCGATCGCCGCCGCCGAGGCTGCCGGACCGCAGAACGGCGAGAGTGTCCGGGTCGACAGCTGGATCTGGGCCGTCCGTCTGATCAAGACCCGCTCCCTCGGTGCGACCGCCTGCCGGGGCGGTCACGTCCGGGTGAACGGCGAGCGCGTGAAGCCAGCCCACTCCCTGCGTGTCGGCGACGAGGTGCGCCTGCGGCACGAGGGCAGGGAACGGGTCGTCGTCGTCAAGCGGCTGATCCGCAAGCGGGTCGGAGCCCCGGTCGCCGCCCAGTGCTACATCGACAACTCCCCGCCGCCTCCGCCCCGCGAGGCCGTAGCCCCGGCCGGCATCCGCGACCGCGGCGCCGGACGCCCGACCAAGCGGGACCGGCGCGAGCTGGAACGCCTGCGCGGCCTGGAGGGCATGGGCCGCCCGGAGGGCCACTGACCGAGGGGCCGCTGACCGAAGGGCCACTGGCCGGAAGACCCTGCGAAGACGGACCCCCCTGCCGGCGGTCACGCGCGGACCAGCCGGAGCAGCTCCGCGTTGTGCTCCCGGCGGGCCCAGGCCACGAGGAGCAGCGGGACCAACAGGACGAGCGGCGTCGCCGCGTTCTCGCCGTCGAAGTAGGTGAGCTGGACGACGAACGCGCCCACCATCAGCGCGCTCAGCGCCGTCGCCGCCACCGACTGGAGCACCGGGACCAGCAGGGCGATCGCCCCGGCCAGTTCGAGGATGCCGATGGCGTACATGCCGGCGTTGCCCCAGCCCATCTCGTCGAAGGTCTCGGCCGCCGACGCGTGCGCGATCAGCTTGGGCAGGGCGCTCGCGACGGCGAAGAACAGCGCGAGGAGCACCTGCACCGCCCGCAGGGCGATCCGGGCGCCCCGCCCGGATCGCCCTGCCGGGACGGAGGCTGCCGAGGCGACGGCGGGAGCGTGGGTGGCGGAAGCGGTGGTCTCGGGCATGGGGATCTCCTGGGCTGAGCGGTCCGTGCTGCTGTCGGGGAGGTAGACCGCCCCTCGCCCCGGAACTCATCGCACCCCTAGCCCCGGCCCGCCGGGACCGCCCGCACCCATGTCCCGTCCTCGGTGAGATACCGCTCCACCCGCAGCCCCGCCTCCGCGAGCGCCTCCTCGAACTGCTCCCGGGTCAGCGGCCGGGCCCGGAAGGTCTGCGTCCAGACCGCGTCCGGGAACTCGTACTCCACGTGTACCGAGTTGACGCCGTCACCGACCGGGTCCGCCGACACGATCCGCACGGTGAAGCCGCTGGGGTCCGCCCGCTCGCGCGGCACGTTCTCGTGGTAGTCCTCGCCCTCCCGCTGGATCAGTACGCAGCCGCCCTCCGCGACATGCCGGGCGCACGCTCGCAGCAGCCCTCGTCTCACCTCGACGTCCCCGGCGTGGACGAGGAACGATGCCAGCATGACCGCGTCGAACGTCTCGCCCAGGTCGAGGTGTTCGATCGGGCTGCATATCGTCCGTGCCCCACGCACGTGCTCCAGCATCTCGGCGGACTCGTCGACCGCCGTGACGTCGAACCCGCGCTCCAGCAGCGGCCGGGTCATGCGGCCCACCCCGCTGCCCAGCTCCAGGATGCGGGCACCCGCGGGCACGGCCGCGGCCACGATGTCCGGCTCGGCTCCGACCGGCAGCCGGGAGTAGAGCTCGACCGCGCAGCCGTCCGGAGTGATGGCTCCGGGTCCTGTCCCCTGATATCCCTCTCGCATTTTCAGTTCCATGCCCGTCCAACGGCCCGCACCCGCACAGCCGTTCCACTCCGCCACCGGTTCACCCGACCGAGTGAACGCCCGGAGGTCGCCGCCAACGCCGGCCGCCACCGCTCGCTGCCACCGCCGGGCCCGTTTTCCTCCCCGGCGTCGCGGGAGTACGTTTTTGACAGGAGTGGTCAGAGCGATGCGTACAGGCAGTGAACCGACGACCGCGCGCAGTGCCCTGCGGGCGCGGTTCTGGCTGTGCGTGTGGGGAGAGGTCTGGGCGATCTTCGGGACGGCCGTCTTCGCGTTCACCGGACGGCCCGGCTGGGCCGCGGCCTTCGGGGTGCTGTGGCTGGTCATCACGGTCGACCTGACCGTGGTCCTCCGGCACATCCGCCAGGGCCCGCACTACCAGCCGGGCCCGGACATCCCGCCGTACCGGCCGCCGGAGCAGCGCATACGGAACGGCCCGCCTCCGCCTCCGCCGCGGCCTCCGGGGAAGCCGGGCCCGCCCGGCAGCCCGTAGCGACGCCCAGCCGAAGCCCGGCACCCGCACCCCGGCCCCCGGACGCGCGCCCGGCGGATCAGGAGTCGAAGCGCGCCTGCTGTAGGTACTCCGGGTTCGGGTCGAGGGCCGCCGCCAGCCGGAAGTGACGTCTGGCCTGGTCGGGGCAGCCCCGGCGCTCGAAGGTGCGGGCCAGCGCGAAGTGCGCGAACGCGTTGTCCGGCTCGCGTTCCAGGACGATGGTGAACTCCAGCTCGGCCGGTCTGAGCTGGGCCGCAGCGAAGAAGGCACGGGCGCGCAGCAGCCGTGCCGCGGTGCTCTCCGGGTGGGCGGCGATGACCTGGTCGAGGAGCTTCACCGCGCCCCGCGGGTCACGCGCGGCGAGCAGCTGCTCGGCGGCGCGGAAGTCGATGACGTCCGTCTCCGGAGTCCGTCCGGTCGAACCGCTGTTCTCGGGCACGGCAGAGTCCTTCCCTCGCTGAAAGGGAGCAACGCCCGCGTGGAGGCCGCTATTCCTGGGCGTGCCGGGCGGCAGAGCCCTCACCGGGGTCCTCGGTCCGTCCCACGTGGGCCCTGCGGGCCAGCTCCGTCCACACCTCTTTCACGCGGTGCCGGAGCTCTTCCAGCGGCACGTCGTTGTCGATGACGACGTCGGCGATCTCCCGGCGCTGTTCCCGGGTCGCCTGGGCGGCCATGCGCGCGCGTGCGTCCTGCTCGGACATGCCGCGCAGCCGCACCAGCCGGTCGAGCTGGGTCGCCGGGTCGGCGTCGACGACGACCACGACGTCGTACAGCGGCGCCAGGCCGTTCTCGGTGAGCAGCGGGACGTCGTGGACGACGACGGCGTCCTCGGCGGCGGACTGTTCGAGTTCGCGGGAGCGGGCGCCGACGAGAGGGTGCACGATCGCGTTGAGCGCGGCCAGCTTCTCCGGGTCGGCGAACACGATCGAACCCAGCTTGGGCCGGTTCAGGCTGCCGTCGCCGGCGAGCACGTCCTCGCCGAACGCCTCCACGACCGCCGCGAGCCCCGGGGTCCCGGGCGCGACGACCTCGCGTGCGATCCGGTCCGCGTCGATCAGTACGGCCCCGCACTCGACGAGCAGCCGCGACACCTCGCTCTTGCCGGCGCCGATTCCGCCGGTCAGGCCCACTGTCAGCATGAGCGGAAGCTTAGGGCCTGCCGGTGACGGCCCCTCGGACGGGGCCGCCACCGGCCAGCAGCCGCCGGACAGCAGCCACCGGCCACCGGCGACCGACACCGGCCGCCCGACACCGTCAGCCGTCGCCCTCCCGCTCGGCCAGGAATCGTTCGAACTCGCGGCCGATCTCGTCCGCCGACGGGATCTCGACCGGCTCGGCGAGCATGTTGCCCCGGGTCTGGGCGCCCGCGGCGGCGTCGTACTGGTGCTCCAGGCCCTGGACGAGCGCGGTCAGCTCCTCGTCGCCCTCCTGGATCTGCCGGTCGATCTCGGTCTGGGTGCGGTGGGCCTCGGTGCGCAGGGAGTGCGCGACGCCGGGCAGGACCAGTCCGGTCGCCGCCGTGATGGCCTCCAGGACGGTCAGCGCCGCGTCCGGGTAGGCGGAGCGGGCGATGTAGTGCGGCACGTGCGCGGCGACGCCCAGCACCTCGTGGCCGGCCTGCATGAGCCGGTACTCGACGAGCGCCTCGGCGCTGCCGGGGACCTGCGCCTCCTCGAAGGGGCTGCGGTGGCCCGGGACGAGGTCGGTGCGGTTGCCGTGCGGGGTGATGCCGACGGGGCGGGTGTGCGGGACGCCCATGGGGATGCCGTGAAAGTTGACCGCGAGGCGGACGCCGAGCCGCTCGACGATCTGCGCGACGGCGGCGGCGAAGCGTTCCCACTCGACGTCCGGTTCGGGGCCGGACAGCAGCAGGAAGGGTGCTCCGGTGGCGTCCTGGACGAGCCGCACCTCGATGGTGGGCTCCTCGTAGTCGGTCCAGGTGTCGCGCTTGAACGTCAGCAGCGGGCGGCGGGCCCGGTAGTCCACGAGCCGGTCGTGGTCGAAGCGGGCGACGACCTGGTGGGGCAGTGAGTCGAGCACCTGGTCGACGATCTGGTCGCCGGTCTCGCCGGCGTCGATGTATCCGTCGAAGTGGTAGAGCATGACCAGCCCGGCCGACTCCTGGGCGAGTGCCGTGTCGACCACGGCCAGGCCCTTCGGCTCCCACGCGTACAAACCCTGCGGATCAAGCACAGTGACCGCTCCCCTCCTCGTGTCCGTACGTCATAACGCCGTTGCGGGGACGGGCATTCCCGGAGCACGGAGCGCGGTGATCTTGACCGGAGAGGCCGGCGAGGCCGGCGGGCGGCGGGCGCGGCTGGTCCGGGCAACGCCGAGGGGCCGTACCTCGAAAGGTACGGCCCCTCAGTGTCTACGGTCAGGCCTCAGCGGCCCGCGATCAGCTCTGGCCGCCGGCCAGCTTCTCGCGGAGCGCGGCGAGCGCCTCGTCCGACGCCAGGGCGCCGGAGTTGTCGCCACCCTCGGAGGAGTACGAGCCGCCGCCACCGCCGGAGGCGGCCGGAGCCGCACCCGCGGTGTCGACACCCTCGGCAGCGGCCTTCTCGTCCGCCTCGCGGGACTTGATGACCTGCGCCTGGTGCTGCTCGAAGCGCTGCTGCGCCTCGGCGTACTGGGTCTCCCAGGCCTCGCGCTGGGTCTCGTAGCCCTCGAGCCAGTCGTTGGTCTCGGGGTCGAAGCCCTCGGGGTAGATGTAGTTGCCCTGGTCGTCGTAGGACGCGGCCATGCCGTACAGGGTCGGGTCGAACTCGACCGCCGACGGGTCGGCACCGAAGGCCTCGTTGGCCTGCTTCAGCGAGAGGCTGATGCGGCGGCGCTCGAGGTCGATGTCGATGACCTTGACGAAGATCTCGTCGTTGACCTGGACGACCTGCTCCGGGATCTCCACGTGGCGCTCGGCCAGCTCGGAGATGTGGACCAGACCCTCGATGCCCTCGTCCACGCGGACGAACGCACCGAACGGCACCAGCTTCGTGACCTTGCCGGGCACGACCTGGCCGATCTGGTGGGTGCGGGCGAACTGCTGCCACGGGTCTTCCTGGGTCGCCTTCAGCGACAGGGAGACACGCTCGCGGTCCATGTCGACGTCGAGGACCTCGACGGTGACTTCCTGGCCGACCTCGACAACCTCGGACGGGTGGTCGATGTGCTTCCAGGAGAGCTCGGAGACGTGGACCAGACCGTCGACGCCACCCAGGTCCACGAAGGCACCGAAGTTGACGATCGAGGAGACGACGCCGGAACGGACCTGACCCTTCTGGAGGGTGGTGAGGAACGTCTGGCGCACCTCGGACTGGGTCTGCTCCAGCCAGGCGCGGCGGGACAGGACCACGTTGTTGCGGTTCTTGTCCAGCTCGATGATCTTCGCCTCGAGCTCCTTGCCCACGTAGGGCTGGAGGTCGCGGACGCGGCGCATCTCGACCAGGGAGGCCGGGAGGAAGCCACGGAGGCCGATGTCGAGGATGAGACCACCCTTGACGACCTCGATGACGGTACCGGTAACGATGCCGTCCTCTTCCTTGATCTTCTCGATGGTGCCCCAGGCACGCTCGTACTGGGCGCGCTTCTTCGAGAGGATCAGGCGGCCTTCCTTGTCCTCCTTCTGGAGAACAAGGGCTTCGATCTCGTCACCGACGGCGACGACCTCGTTGGGGTCGACGTCGTGCTTGATCGAGAGCTCGCGGCTCGGGATGACACCTTCGGTCTTGTAACCGATGTCGAGCAGGACCTCGTCCCGGTCGACCTTCACGATGACGCCGTCGACGATGTCGCCGTCGTTGAAGTACTTGATCGTCTCGTCGATCGCGGCGAGGAAGGCTTCCTCGTTACCGATGTCGTTGACCGCAACCTGCGGGGTGGTGGCGGTGGTCTCGGTGCTGCTCGTCATGTGGGAAAGGGCTCCGGTACGGACATTGAAGTCGTAGGTACTGCTTACGCCGGGAGCCCGTTTCGCTCTGAAGAAGCCGGACAGCCAAGTAAGCGTCACCGAAAAACACTGGTGACGCCTCGAGAACCGAGGGGACATACAACAGATGCGAGCGCGACCTGCTACGTCTGAGGTGCGCAGGCCCGCAGCGCAACTTGTAGCATACGGGGGCGGCCGGGCATGGTCAATGCGCGAAGCCGCCCACCCGGGGCGGATCGCCGCATACCCGGCACAAGAGCCGTCTCCCGAGGCCGCACGGAACCCGTCGTGTCCCGTGTCCGACGCCCGGGACAGCCTGGCCGGAAGAGCCGCAGACTAGTACGAGGGAGCCGGTCATCCAAGAGCCCGTAACGTCCGCAGGGGAAGAGACCGAACCCGAGGCCACCCGGCGTGCCGCCGGTGTCACGGAGAGCGCCCGCGCCAACCGCGGCTGGTGGGACCGGAACGCGGACGAGTACCAGATCGAGCACGGCACCTTCCTCGGCGACGACCGCTTCGTGTGGTGCCCCGAGGGCCTGGACGAGGTGGAGGCCGAGCTGCTCGGCCCGACGGAGGAGCTGACGGGCAAGGACGTCCTGGAGATCGGCGCCGGTGCCGCCCAGTGCGCGCGCTGGCTGGCCGGCCAGGGTGCGCGTCCGGTGGCCCTGGACGTCTCCCACCGCCAGCTCCAGCACGCGCTGCGCATCGGCGGTCCGTTCCCGCTGGTCTGTGCCGACGCGGCCGTGCTGCCCTTCGCGGATGCCTCCTTCGACCTGGCGTGCTCGGCGTACGGGGCGCTGCCGTTCGTCGCCGATCCGCGGCTGGTGCTGCGGGAGGTGCGCCGGGTGCTGCGGCCCGGGGGCCGCTTCGTCTTCTCCGTCACGCATCCGCTGCGCTGGGCGTTCCCGGACGAGCCGGGTCCCGAGGGGCTGTCGGTGTCCGCGTCCTACTTCGACCGCACGCCGTACGTCGAGCAGGACGACGAGGGTGTCGCGGTGTACGTCGAGCACCACAGGACGCTCGGCGACCGGGTCCGGGACGTGGTGACGTCGGGGTTCCGGCTGGTGGACCTGGTGGAGCCGGAGTGGCCGGACTGGAACACCTCGGAGTGGGGCGGCTGGTCGCCGCTGCGCGGGCATCTGATCCCGGGGACGGCGATCTTCGTGTGCGAGCGCGACTGATGGGCTGCCGTCGGGCACGCGCGCGTGGAGGGCGGTTTCGCGGGCGTACGACACTGGGGGCGTGATCCGTTACGACGCCCTGGACGCGCTGCCCGTGCGCGGTGCCCTGCCCGCTCTGCACGACGCCCTGGACGGGCACGGCACGGCGGTGCTGGTCGCGCCGCCCGGCACCGGCAAGACGACGCTGGTGCCGCTCGCGCTGGCCGGGCTGCTCGGCGAGGGGCCCGCGCGGCGCGTGGTGGTGGCCGAGCCGCGGCGGATCGCGGCGCGGGCGGCGGCCCGGCGGATGGCGTGGCTGCTGGGCGAGAAGCCCGGGGCGAGCGTCGGGTACACCGTGCGCGGCGAGCGGGTGGCCGGGCGGCACACGCGCGTGGAGGTCGTCACGACCGGTGTGCTGTTGCAGCGGCTCCAGCGGGACCAGGAGCTGTCGGGCGTCGACGTGGTGGTGCTGGACGAGTGCCACGAGCGGCATCTGGACGCGGACACGACGGCGGCGTTCCTGTGGGACGTGCGGCAGGCGCTGCGGCCGGAGCTGCGGCTGGTGGCCGCGTCGGCGACGACCGACGCGGAGGGCTGGGCCCGGCTGCTCGGCGGGGCGCCGGTGGTCGAGGCGCGGGGCGTGTCGTATCCGGTGGAGGTGGTGTGGGCGCCGCCCACGCGTCCGGTACGGCCGCCGCACGGGATGCGGGTCGACCCGGCGCTGCTCACGCACGTGGCGT
Organism: Streptomyces sp. SID5910; assembly: GCF_009862125.1. GTDB lineage: Bacteria > Actinomycetota > Actinomycetes > Streptomycetales > Streptomycetaceae > Streptomyces. The sequence goes on along the minus strand of NZ_WWHX01000715.1, from coordinate 3,026 downwards.
CGGTGGTGCGGCGGGCGCTGGCCGAGCGGGACGGGGACGTGCTGTGCTTCCTGCCCGGCGTCGGGGAGATCGCGCGGGTCGCGGGGCAGCTGGGCGGGCTCGGGGACGTGGAGGTGCTCCAGGTGCACGGGCGTGCGCCGGCCGCCGTGCAGGACGCGGTGCTGTCGCCCGGTTCGCGGCGCCGGGTGGTGCTGGCGACGTCGGTGGCGGAGTCGTCGCTGACGGTGCCGGGCGTGCGGGCGGTGGTGGACGCGGGTCTGGCGCGGGAGCCGCGCGTGGACCACGCGCGCGGGCTGAGCGCGCTGACGACGGTACGGGCCTCGCGGGCGGCGGCGCGGCAGCGGGCCGGGCGGGCGGGGCGTGAGGCGCCGGGCGCGGTGTACCGCTGCTGGGCGGAGGCGGAGGACGCCCGTCTGCCGAGCTACCCGGCGCCGGAGATCAAGGTGGCCGACCTGACGGCGTTCGCGCTCCAGGCGGCGTGCTGGGGCGATCCGGACGCGTCCGGGCTGGCGCTGCTGGATCCGCCGCCGGGCGGGGCGATGGCGGCGGCGCGGTCGGTGCTGACGGCGGTGGGCGCGGTGGACTCCGCGGGTCGGGCGACCGAGCGGGGCGTGCGCCTGTCCCGGCTGGGGCTGCACCCCCGGCTGGGGCGGGCGCTGCTGGACGCGGGAGAACTCGGGGAGGAGGTGGCCGAGGTGGTCGCCCTGCTCAGTGAGGAGCCGCCGCGGGACTACGGGGACGACCTGTCGGGTGCCCTGCGCACCGCCCGCCGCGGCGGCGACGCGTACGGCACGCGGTGGCGGGCGGAGGTACGACGCCTGGAGTCCTCCGCGACCACGGGCGCCCGCCCGGCCGGGGACGGCAAGGCAGCCGTGTCCGCGCGGAACGACACCACGGGCCTGCCCGCGCGGGGCGACACCACGACCGGCCCGCCCGCGCAGGGCAGCACCACCGGCCAGGCCACGCGGAGCAAGGCCCCCGCCGGCCGGCCCGCGCAGGGCGACGCCACCGCTGGCAGGCCCGCACAGGGCAGTACCACGAGTCCGTCGGCGCAGAGCAGCGCCACCACCGGCCCACCCGCACAGGGCGGCGCCACCGGGCTGGCCCCGCAGAGCGGCACCCGTGACGGGCTTGTCGGGCTGGTGGCTGCGTTGGCCTTTCCTGAGCGGGTGGCGCGGAAGGACGGGGGGTCGTATCTGATGGTCTCCGGGACGCGGGCCGAGCTGTCCGAGGCGTCGGCGTTGCGTGGGGCGCCGTGGATCGCCGTCGCCGTGGCGGACCGGCCCGTGGGGAAGGGGCACGCGCGCGTGCAGCTCGGGGCGGCCGTCGACGAGGCCACGGCGCGGCTCGCGGCGGGTGCGCTGCTGGAGGAGCGGGACGAGGTCCACTGGGGCGACGGTGACGTGGTGGCCCGGCGGGTCGAGCGGCTCGGGGCCGTGGAGCTCGCGGTGCGGCGGCTCACCGTCCCCGACCCCCACCTCGTACGGAACGCGCTGCTGGAGGGGCTGCGGCAGGAGGGGTTCGGGCTGCTGCGCTGGTCGGCCGACGCGCGGGCGCTGCGTGAGCGGCTCGCGTTTCTGCGGCGGCAGCTCGGTGAGCCGTGGCCGGACGTCCGCGACGACGCGCTGCACGCGCGCGTGGACGAGTGGCTGGAGCCGGAGCTCGGGCGGGCCCGGCGGCGGGCCGACCTGGCACGGATCGACGCCGGACAGGCGCTGGCGCGGTTGCTGCCCTGGGCGTCCGGGGAGGCGGTGCGGCTGGACGAGCTGGCCCCGGAACGGATCCTGGTCCCCAGCGGTTCCAGGATCCGGATCGACTACACGGACCCCGAACGGCCGGTCCTCGCGGTGAAGTTGCAGGAGATGTTCGGGCTCCAGGACTCGCCCGAGGTCGCCGGGGTGCCGCTCCTCGTCCATCTCCTCTCCCCCGCGGGCCGCCCGGCCGCCGTCACGGCCGACCTGGCCTCCTTCTGGAAGGACGGCTACAAGGGCGTACGGGCGGAGCTGCGCGGCCGGTATCCGAAGCATCCGTGGCCCGAGGACCCGGCCACGGCGGAGCCGACGCGGCACACGAAGGCGCGGCTCGGGCGGGACTCCGCGTCGGGTTCATGACGGCTTCCCACACGGACCGTGCACCGAGGGCGCCCCGCCGCCGCAGCGGTGGGGCGCCCTGAGATGCGTGCTTCGCTACGCGGTCGGCTCCGTCGACGGCTCCGCGGACGGGCTGGGCGAGGCCTCGGGCGACGTCCCGGTGGACGGACCCGGCGACGGTTCCGCCTCGGGCTCCGTCACCTTCACCTGGACGTCGAGGGTGGCGCCGCCCGCGGTGGTCAGGCGCAGCACGAACGTGCCCGCGGTGTCGTCCGCGTACAGCTTCGGCAGCGTCAGCAGGCCCTTGGCGTCGGTCGTCAGGTCGTTCAGGGTGCGGACGGCCTTGCCGTCGGCGTCCTTGAAGAAGGGGCCCTTGGCGTTCTCGGCCGGGTCGGTCGCCGACGTGATGAGCGTGGCGGTGACGGCGACCTTGTCCGCGGCGGTGCCCTCGTACGTCGCCTTCACCTCGACGCGGTCCGCGAACTCGCCGCCCGGGGTGCAGGTGAGCGCCGCGTCGCCGGTGCGCGCGAGGGTGTCCGCGACGCGCTCGGTGACGGTGGCCCGGTAGTCGATGCCGGCGACCGTGCGGCCCACGACAGTGGCCCGGACCGTGAACGTGCCGGTCTTCTCGCCCGCCCGGAGTGCGGGCGCCGCGGCCACGCCGGCGCTGTCGGTGACGACGGTGGCGACGTTCTCCCCGCCCGCGAAGGTGGCGTCCGTGTCCCCGAGGATGGTGAAGCGGACGCGGACCTTGGCGACGGCCTCGCCCTTCTTCGTCTCGGCCCGGGCGCTGATCCTCTTGGCGAACGTGTCGCCCGCGACGGCGGTGAGACCGGAGGTGCCGGCGTTTTCCAGGTGGTCCACCGTGTCGGTGGGGGTGGGAGTGGGTGTGGGTGTCGTCGTCGGCGGCGGGGTGGGGCTCGGCGAACCGGTGCC
>NZ_WWHX01000714.1 GCF_009862125.1 Streptomyces sp. SID5910 | reverse complement strand
CCCCGAGCAGACCTCTGCGGTGCCGCACCGCAGGTCGCCTCATGCGGCCACCCCCGCCCGGGGTGCGAAGCGGTGGGCGACGAGGTCGGCGCCGAGGTTGAGGACGACGGTGAGGGCGCCGAACACCACGGCCAGGCCCTGCACCACCGGCAGGTCCCGTTCGGCGACGGCGTTCAGGAGGACGGTGCCGAGACCGGGGATCACGAAGAGGGCCTCCACGACGATGACGCCGCACAGCAGCCAGTCGGCGGTGCGGGCGAGTTGCTGCGCGGCCGGGGCCACGGCGTTCGGCAGGGCGTGGGCGTAGCGGACCCGGGCGCCGGGGACGCCGTAGCGGCGGGCGTGGGCGACGTAGGGGGAGGCGAGGGCGTCGGCCATGCCGGCCCGGACCAGGCGGGCGAGGGAGCAGACGGGCCGGGACAGCAGGACGAGGACGGGCAGGACCAGGGCTGCCGGGTGGGCGAGGAGGTCGGTGCCGTAGCCGACGGCGGTCGGCGGCAGCCAGGCCAGCCGCAGCGCGAAGACGGTGACCAGCAGCACCCCGAGGGCGAACTCGGGGACCGCGTACACCGCGAGGGTGACGGAGCTGACCACCCGGTCCACGAGCCGTCCCTCGTGGCGGGCGGCGAGCACACCGAGGCCGAAGCCGACGGGGACGAGCAGCGCCAGGGTGAGGGCGGCGAGCAGCAGGGTGGGGCCGAGCGCGTCGGTGAGGTACTGCGTGACGGGCCGGCCCGAGGCCAGGGAGGTGCCGAAGTCGCCGTGCGCGAGGCCGGCCGCCCAGTCGGCGAGCCGTTCGTGGGCCGGCCGGTCCAGGTCCATCGACTCGCGGATGGCGGCGATGCGGGCGGGGTCGGGCTGGTCGCCGGCGAGGGCCACCGCCGCGTCGCCCGGCAGTGCCTCGGTGAGCGCGAAGACCAGCAGCACGACGGCCACGGTCTGCGCGGCGCCGAGCAGCAGCCGCCGGACGACGAAGGAGCGGACAGCGCTCACGCCAGCCACACGCGGTCGAAGCGGGCCCAGTCCAGGGTGTTGGCGGGCGCGTCGCGCTCAACTCCCTCGACGTTGCGGGCCGTTCCGATGATCCAGTCGGCGAAGCCCCACACCAGGAAGCCGCCCTCGGCGTGCAGTCGGCGCTGCATGCGGGCGAACAGGGCCGCGCGGTCGGCCTGGCCGGGAGTGGACTGGGCCTGCTGGTAGAGGGAGTCGAAGTCCTTGTGCTGCCACTTGGTGGCGTTGGTGGTGGAGTCGGTGAGCAGCCGCTGCGAGATGTGCGCCTCGATGGGCATGGCGCCGGAGCGGTAGCAGCACAGGGTGCCGCCGTCGAGGATGTCGCTCCAGTACGAGTCCTTGCTGCCCACCTTGACGTCCACGGTGACGCCGGCCTGGGCGGCCTGGTCGCGGAAGATGCTCGCGGCCTCGGTGAATCCGGCGGCGACGGACGAGGTGTCGAGGGTGACGCGGAGGTTCTCGGCGCCGGCCTGCTTCAGCAGGGCGCGGGCCCGGTCGAGG
>NZ_WWHX01000713.1 GCF_009862125.1 Streptomyces sp. SID5910 | reverse complement strand
GCCGGGCTGTCCCGCTGTTCGCGTCGGCTGCGCCCGGCCGTCCCGCTGTCCGCGTCGCCCGCGCCCGGCTGTCCCGTCGTCTGCGTCGTCCGCGCCGGGCTGTCCCGCTGTCCGCGTTGCCCGCGCCGGGCTGTCCCGCTGTTCGCGTCGGCTGCGCCCGGCCGTCCGCCGGCCGCGTCGCCCGCGCCCGGCTGTCCCGTCGTCTGCGTCGTCCGCGCCGGGCTGTCCCGCTGTCCGCGTTGCCCGCGCCGGGCTGTCCCGCTGTTCGCGTCGGCTGCGCCCGGCCGTCCGCCGGCCGCGTCGCCCGCGCCCGGCTGTCCCGTCGTCTGCGTCGTCCGCGCCGGGCTGTCCCGCTGTCCGCGTTGCCCGCGCCGGGCTGTCCCGCTGTTCGCGTCGGCTGCGCCCGGCCGTCCGCCGGCCGCGTCGCCCGCGCCCGGCTGTCCCGTCGTCTGCGTCGTCCGCGCCGGGCTGTCCCGCTGTCCGCGTTGCCCGCGCCGGGCTGTCCCGCTGTTCGCGTCGGCTGCGCCCGGCCGTCCGCCGGCCGCGTCGCCCGCGCCCGGCTGTCCCGTCGTCTGCGTCGTCCGCGCCGGGCTGTCCCGCTGTCCGCGTTGCCCGCGCCGGGCTGTCCCGCTGTTCGCGTCGGCTGCGCCCGGCCGTCCCGCTGTCCGCGTCGCCCGCGCCCGGCTGTCCCGTCGTCTGCGTCGTCCGCGCCGGGCTGTCCCGCTGTCCGCGTTGCCCGCGCCGGGCTGTCCCGCTGTTCGCGTCGGCTGCGCCCGGCCGTCCGCCGGCCGCGTCGCCCGCGCCCGGCTGTCCCGTCGTCTGCGTCGTCCGCGCCGGGCTGTCCCGCTGTCCGCGTTGCCCGCGCCGGGCTGTCCCGCCGTGCGCGTCGGCTGCGCCCGGCTGTCCCGTCGCCTGCGTCGCCCGCGCCGAGCCGTCCCGTCGTCCGCGTCGCCCGCGCCCGGCCGTCCCGCCGTACGGGGCTCAGTCCGTGCGTACGACGAGCGCGTGGTCGCCGAGGCCCGTCATGCGGCCCGCCGACAGCTCGCCCCGCGTCGTGAACAGCGCCAGGACGCGGCCGCTGCCCGGGTCGAACGCCACGTCCAGCACCGTGCCGCGCTCCACGCCCGCCTCGGTCAGGACCCGCCGGCCCAGCAGATCGTGGCCCGGCGGCACCGCGTCCGGCGGGGTCACCGGACCGACCCGGACGGCCCCCGTCCCGAGCGACCGCACCGCCTCCCAGGGCAGCACGGTCTCCCCGCGCAGCCGGCCGGCGCGGAACCGGAGGTGGCTGACCAGGCCGGCGGGGGCGTCGACCGTCAGGGACGTCACGGTGCCCAGTCTCCGGTCCCCGTCCGCGCTCAGCACGGGCAGTCCCCGCACCTCGGTGAACAGCATCACGACAGCGAGCCCCGCCGGCTCCCGGGCACACCGCCGAGCAGCGCCGTGAGACCCGGCAGGCCGTCGGCCACGTGCCGCACGGCGTCCTCGGGAAGGACGAGCGCCCGACCGGCGACCGCCAGCGCCGGCCCCCGCGCCACGTACAGGCTGCGCCGGTGGCGTGCCGGGCCCGGCGCGAACCGCCGGTTCGCCGCCACCCGGAAGCCGACGACCCGCCCGCCGGTGCCGCCCTCCACCACGACGTCGAGCACGGTGCCCACCTCGGTGCCCGCGTCCGTCAGCACGCTCGCCCCCAGCAGCCGGGCGCGCAGTGTCTCCTGGTGCAGCATCAGCAGCGCGGTGCTCACGAGCCCCAGCCGGTCGCGGATCATCACCGCGTCATGGCCGAGCGCGTGCACCGCGGACCAGGGAAGACCCTCCTTCATCGGGCCGGACAGGCCCCGGCCGCTCAGCGTGAAACCCGTGATCCGCCCGGCCGATCCGTCGAAGACGGTGTCCTTGACGTGGGCGACGGCGTCCCCGCCCAGGGTGACCACCGGCCGCGTGGTGAGACTGCGCGCGCCCATCAATTCGTTCATCGCACACCCTTCCCGTAGCCTCCGGGTGCCCCGGGCGACTGTGACGATGCCCGCACTGCGGGAAGAGGTGGACTGCAATGCCGAACCCGGGGTACGAGGACTCGTGCAGAGGCGTCCGGCCTGTCCGGCTTCCGAGAGAGAAACGCATGACCGAATACCTGGACGGGGCAGTGATACCGACTGGCTTCGACGTACCCGTGGAGCCGCTGAGGCGGGCTGCCCACTACACCGGCGAGCCGGGATGCATCGCGGAGGCACGTCACCTCGCCTCGCTCTTCCTCGACCAGCTCAGGACCGAGTGGTGCGCCACGATCGGCCGGCGGGCCGACGGCGCGGTGCTCCTGGTGGTGAGCGAACTGGTCACCAACGCCGACCGGCACAGCCAGGGCCCGTACATCCTGGAGCTGGAGGGCACGGACGCCTCCGTGACGGTGACCGTCTACGACAGCAGCGGCGCCGTGCCCCGGCGTTTCCCCCGCGATCCCGAGCGCGTCGGCCGGCACGGACTCGAGATCGTCCACGCCCTCGCCGAGACGGTCGTCGTCGAGCGGGTGCCGGTCGGCAAGCGGGTCCGCGCGGTGGTCCTCCTCACCGAGGACTGACCGGGCCGCCGACGCACGGACGCACGGGCGACCGGAAACGCGGCACCCCGAGGTCGTGATCAACCCCGGGGCGGTGTCGTCGTCGCTGTCAGGCGCAGCCCAGCTCGCCCAGCATGCCCTCGCGCAGCCGGGTGATGATCCGCTTGATCAGGCGGGACACGTGCATCTGCGAGCAGCCGAGCTGTTCGCCGATCTCCGCCTGGGTGGCCTCCTCCACGAACCGCATGTGGATGATCTGCCGGTCGCGCTCGCTGAGCTCGGCCATCAGCGGGGCGAGCGAGTGGAAGTCCTCGACGAGCCGCAGCCCGTCCTCCTCGACCCCGATGAAGTCGGCCAGCACCGACTCGCCGTTCTCGGGGCCGTCCCCGGTCAGCGCGGCGTCCAGCGAGGAGGAGTTGTACCCGTTCGACGCGATCTGGCCCTCGACGACCTCCCGCTCGCTGATGTTCATCAGCGTGGCGAGCTCGGCGACGGTGGGCTCGCGGTCCAGCCGGCTGGACAGCTCCTCGCGGGCCTTGGCCAGCTCCACGCGCAGTTCCTGAAGCCGCCGCGGCACGTGCACCGCCCAGGTGGTGTCGCGGAAGAAGCGCTTGATCTCGCCGACGATGTACGGCAGCGCGAAGGAGGTGAACTCGACCTCGCGGGAGAGCTCGAACCGGTCGATGGCCTTGATCAGGCCGATCATGCCGACCTGGACGATGTCCTCCATCTCCTCCGGGCCCCGGCTGCGGAAGCGGCCGGCCGCGAAGCGGACCAGGGACATGTTCATCTCGATCAGCGTGTTGCGCGCGTACTGGTACTCGGGCGTGCCCTCTTCCAGGACCGTGAGCTGGTCGAAGAAGAGCTTCGACAGCTCCCGCGCGTCCCTGGGCGCCACCTTGGACGGGTCCGCGATCTCCGGCATGCCGGTGAGCCGCTGTCCGGTGGCCTGCGCGGTCGTCGTCGCCATGATGTGCCCTCCCTCTAGGTCGGCCCCTGTCACTGTCCCGTATCGGCCGACGAGAGTCCGCATACCCCGAACACGGGTGCGCATGCCGTGCTCAGGGTTCCGAGACCTCGGCGTACAGCTGGGACAGTTCGGGGACGCCGTCCTCCGCCCAGGCGCAGCCGGACGCCACGACGTCGAACTCGCGGCCCGAGCCGAGCCGGACGACCGGCTGCCCGTCGGCCCGGATGACCCAGGCGGCGCCGGGCACCGTGCGCACGATCACGGTCCCCAGATAGAGCCCCGCGTCGTTGCCGAGCCAGAGCATGATCTCCGCGTCGGCGCGCCAGCGCGGCAGCATCTGGTCGAGCCGCGCCAGTGAGGCCTCGGAGTCGTCGAGGCCGAACCCCTCCTGCGACGCCTGCGAGCGGAGCAGATCACAGTCGGCGAGCAGCTCGGCGATGCCGTCCGGGTCGTGGACCCGGTCGGGCTCGCGCCGCCTGCCCAGGAAGGGGATGTGCATCCCCCCAGACTGACATTCGTACCGCCGTACGCACCACAGGGCACGCGGGGCGCGGGGGCGGCCGGGCGCCGCCGGGTGCCGGGGGCGCGGGGGCCGCCTACACGTCCAGGTCGACCACGACCGGGGCGTGGTCCGAGGCGCCCTTGCCCTTGCGCTCCTCGCGGTCGACGTAGGAGTCGGTGACGGCCTTGGCGAACGGCTCGTTGCCGTAGACCAGGTCGATGCGCATGCCGCGGTTCTTGGGGAAGCAGAGCTGGCGGTAGTCCCAGTAGGTGAAGGGGTGGTCGTACTTCAGCGGGCGCGGCACCACGTCGGACAGCCCGGCCTCCTGCAAGGAGGCGAGGGCGGCGCGCTCGGCGGGGGTGACGTGGGTGGAGCCCTCGAAGGCGGCGCGGTCGTAGACGTCGTCGTCTGTCGGTGCCACGTTGTAGTCGCCGAGCACGGCGAACGGGCGGCTGCCGGCCGCGTCGCTCCCGACGGCCGCGCGCAGCGCCTCGAACCACTGGAGCTTGTAGGCGTAGTGGGCGTGCTCGACCTCGCGGCCGTTCGGCACGTACACCGACCAGACGCGGACCGGGCCGCAGGTCGCCGAGATGGCGCGGGGCTCCTGGACGCCCTCGTAGCCCGGGTCGCCGGGCAGGCCCTTGACGACGTCGGTGAGGCCGACGCGGGAGAGCACCGCCACCCCGTTCCACCGGCCGGTGGCGTGCACGGCGGCCTCGTAGCCCTTCTCGCGCAGCTCGTCGAACGGGAACTGCTCCTCGGCGACCTTGGCCTCCTGGAGGCACAGCACGTCGGTGCCGCTGCTCTCCAGCCAGGCGAGCAGCCTCGGCAGGCGGGCGGTGATCGAGTTCACGTTCCAGGTGGCGATGCGCATGTCCACCAACCTACCGGGCGGGACTGACAACCCGGTTCCCGCCCGATACGGGCTCGGGGCGCCCGGCCGCTCATACCCGGGCGGACTCCCCCGGGGCCAGCCGCAGGTGCTCGGAGCCGCCGAGCTCCCCGATCTGGCGGTCGTAGACGGGGCGGGCGAGGTCGGTGAGGAGGGCGTCGTGGATGTCGTAGGCGCGCTGCGGCTTGACCTCGCGGACGTAGTCGATGACCTCGGAGATCTTGTTCCAGGGGGCCATGACGGGCAGCATCAGCGTCTCGACGGGGTGGTCGGGGACGGTGAGGGCGTCGCCGGGGTGGAAGACGGTGCCGCCGTCGACGAGGAAACCGATGTTGGTGACGCGCGGGATGTCCGGGTGGATCACCGCGTGCAGCTCGCCGTGGACCTGTACGTCGAATCCGGCGGCGGTGAAGGTGTCGCCGTGGCCGACGGTGTGCACGCGGCCGGGGAACGCCGCGGAGATCTGCTCCGCGACGGACTTCAGCGTCCAGATTTCGGCGGCCGGGTTGTTCTCCATCGCGGTGCGCAGCCGGGACTCGTCGAAGTGGTCGGGGTGCTCGTGGGTGACGAGGATGGCGTCCGCGCCGAGGGCGGCGTCCTCCTCGCTGAATCCGCCGGGGTCGAGGACGAGCGTCCGCCCGTCCTTCTCGAGGCGGACGCAGGAGTGCGACTTCTTGGTGAACCTCATCCATCCATCCTGCCGCCGCACCGCACGGTCGCGCGAACGGCCCCGGGCGGGCTCACCCGGGCCCACTCGGGCTCGCCCGGGCTCACTCGGGCGGTGTGGTCTCCTCCCGGACGACCCGCTGCGCCACCCGGAAGGCGCGGTTCGCCGCCGGTACGCCGCAGTAGACGGCGGTCTGGAGCAGCACTTCCTTGATCTCGTCCGGGGTGAGGCCGTTGCGCAGGGCGGCCCGGACGTGGGAGGCGAGCTCGTCCAGGTGGCCGCCCGCGACCAGGGCGGTGAGGGTGATGCAGCTGCGGGTGCGGCGGTCGAGGCCGGGCCGGTCCCAGACCTCGCCCCAGGTGTAGCGGGTGAGGAACTCCTGGAACTCCCCCGAGAAGTCGTCCGCCTGCGCCAGCTGCCGGTCGACGTGCGCGTCGCCGAGCACCTCGCGTCGGACCTTGAGTCCCGCGTCGTACGGGTCGGGCCGCCCCTGCGCGTGCGAGTGCGGTGGTACGACGGCCGGGGCGATCTCGGCGACGGGCCCTGTCCTCGGCGGCGCGGGCGCGGGCTGCGGCGGCACGGGGAAGGCCTGCGGCGGCACGGGCGCGGCCTGGTCCGGTACGGGTACGGGTGCGCCTTGTGCCGGGACGGGGGCGCCTTGCGCGGGGGCGGGCGCGGCGGCCAGGGCCGGCTGGACGGGGGCGGCGGAGCCGGCCGGGCCGGCGTGGACGGCCTGGGCGGTCTGGGCGGTCTGGGCGCCGGGGGTGCCGTGGACGGCGGCGTGGACGGCGGGCGGGACGGGGATCTGGCCCGTGGACGCGTCGTGGGCGGGTTGCCAGGCGGTGTTGAAGTGCCGGACCAGCAGGTCGGTGACGGCCGCGGGCTGCTCGACCGGGACCAGGTGGGAGGCGCCGGGGACGACGGCGAGGCGGGCGTCGGGGATGCCGGCGACCAGGGTGCGGGCCTCGGCGGGGCCGGTGACCTGGTCGTCGGAGCCGACGAGGACCAGGGTCGGCACGCCGACGTGGCCGAGTTCGCCGCGCACGTCGAACGCGGCGAGCGCCTCGCAGGCGGCGATGTAGCAGCCGGGGTCGGTGGTCCGCACCATCTGCACGGCCCACTCGGTGATCGCGGGCTGGGCCGCGGCGAAGCCTCCGGTGAACCATCTCTCGGGCGCGCTGCGGGCGATGGGGTCCAGCCCGTTCGTCCGCACGATCACGCCGCGCTGCCGGAACTCGTCGGCCGTGCCGAAGCGCGGCGAGGCGGCGATCAGCGCGAGGGAGGCCAGCCGCTCGGGGTGGCGCAGGGCCAGCTCGATGCCGACGGCGCCGCCGAGCGCGCAGCCGGCGTAGCCGAAGCGCTGCACGCCGAGCCCGTCGAGCGTGGCCAGCAGGCGCGCGGTGAGGTCGGCGACGGAGCCCGCCGCGTGGGCCGGGGCGCCCCCGTGTCCGGGCAGATCGAACCGGAATACCCGCCACTGCTGCGCCAGCTCGGGAACCTGCCGGTCCCACATGTGCCAGGTGGTACCCAGTGAGGGACCGAGGATCAGGACCGGGGCCTCCTCCGGCCCGTCAAAGCGGTATTGCAGGGTGTTCGACGGTGTCTCACTCACGCCCCAGACCCTCTCACGTCTCGCAGACGCCCCCATAACGCGGGGCCCTGAGGCCGCCGCCCGGGTTGTCGTTCGCGTCGAACCGGGGCGACTACGATTTTCGGCATGGCGAAGCGCAAGGTGCGGCGGCGGGCGCGGAAGATCCTGGGCGAGGAACCCGTGGCCTTGGTCTGGTGTGAGATCCACAAGCCCATCCCCGCACCGCCCAAGGACGTTCACCGTGCTGCGGGCAACGGGCGCCTGACATCGCGCCACCACTGGCTGTGGTACGCCGGGGCTGTGCTGTTCTTCTTCGTGGTCGTACCGATGATCTTGATTGACGGACTCGGCCGTAAATTTGACCGACTGCTGTCGGGACGGAGCCGTGGCGGTCGGACCGGACAGCCGCGGACCGCACCCGACACACAGCGTTCCGGCCGTGGCCACGACCCGGCCAACGGGGTCTTCGACGGGGACTGGAACCTGACCGCGGGCCGGCTGCTGCTGCGTTGGTACGGACACTCGCCCAGCCCCAAGCGCCTGGTCATGCTGACCCGCGACCGCATCTGCGTGGCCGCGTCGCCTCGCCGTCGGCTGTCACCGACCAGGGCCGACGATTTCCGGACCGTCACGGAGTTCACCCTCGACCAAGCCCGGATCGAGGGTGAGGCGGGCCAGCCGCGCGGGTACGCCACCTTCCGGCTCGCCTTCGCCGACGGTTCCTGGCTGGAGATGGGCCGGCTGGCCGAGCCGGAAGACGCCGATCACTTTCTGCGCACGGTCAGCGGCTGATCCGAGCGGGTTCGGTGACGCACCCTCCTCCCCTACCGGAGATTCTCCGGCTCGCCGGCGAGTTTGGTGGCGATGCGGCGGAGAACCGTGAGCTCCTGGGGGTCGAGCTGGTCGACGAAGTGGCGCCGTACTGACGCGACATGAGCGGGAGCGGCCTGCCGGAGAGTGTCCAGTCCCACCTCGGTGAGAACCAGGAGACAGCCTCTGCCGTCTGCCGGGTCCGGTGCCCGGCGGATGAGTCCACGTGCCTCCATGCGGGTGGCGTGGCGGGACAGACGGCTTCGGGACCACTCCATCTTGGCGGCCTGCTCACGCAGGGTGCCGGTGCCGTCGGTGCGCTCGGACAGAGTGCTGAGCACCTCGTAGTCGGGCTCGGACAACCCGAGTTCGGCCAGGTCCTGTGCGGTGCGGGCCTGCACGACGGTCACCATGCGGCGGTATGCCCGCCAGGCGTGCTCCTCTTCCGGGGCGAGCCAGCGGGTAGCGGCATCCGACCTTTTCGTTGACATGTAATCAAAATACCAGCTAGCTTCATTTCCATGTCAACGAAAAGGACGCGCGTTCTCGTACTGGTGTGCAGTACCCGTCCCGGCGCACTCGGCCCGGCAGTCGGCGAGTGGCTGACCGAGACGCTCGCACCGAGCGCCCTCACGCTGGACGCGGATCTGGTGCCGCTGGCCCTCGGTGATCTGCGACTGCCCTTTCTGGACGAGGAGGAGCACCCCTCGACCGGCGTCTACCACCACGAACACACACGCCGGTGGAGCGCGATCGTCGACGAGGCCGACGGCTTCGTCGTCGTGACGCCGGAGTACAACTACGGGATGCCCGCGACCCTGAAGAACGCGCTCGACTACCTTGGCCCCGAGTGGGCCTGGAAGCCGGTCGGGTTCGTCAGCTACGGCAACACCTCGGCGGGCACCCGGGCGGTCCAGCACGCCAAGCAGGTGATGACCACCCTTCGCCTCGTCCCCCTGGGCTCCACCGTCGCGATCCGGATCACGGACGCGATGCGAGAGGGCCGCTTCCAGCCCGGAGCGCCCCTCGGTGACGCCGCCGACGGCCTGCTCGCGGAACTGGTGCGGGTCGCTCACGCCCTGGCCCCGCTTCGCGAGCGCGGGCGCGTGAGCGCGGTGGCAGGACCCGTCGCGGGCTCGTACGCACGGCGCCTCGCCCCGGACGACGCGCCGGAGGTGACGGTGTTGCAGCGCTGCTGCTGGGCCGAGGAGGCGGTCGCCAACAGCACCCTCGCGCTACCGGCCCTGCACGAGTCGCCCCACCAGGTGCGCGCCTGGCTGGCCGACTGGCAGGCGACGGGCCTGTGGCAGGACGGCCGGCTTCTCGGGATGGTTCGAACGCGTCGCAGCGGCGCCGACCTGCACGTGGGGCGGCTCGCCGTCGTCCCCGACCTGCGCGGACGCGGCCTGGGCCGATGGCTGCTCCGCATGGCCGAGTCAGCCGGGGAGGGTTGCCGGCGCATCGTCCTGTCCACCGGCGCCGCCAGCAGCCGGAACCTCGCCCTCTACGAGAGCCAGGGCTACGCTCCGCTCCGCGCGGAAACGGACGCCGGCGTGGTCCACCTCGCCAAGGCTGTCCCTGCCTGAGCACTGAGGGGCCGGCCCGCATCGGCCCGGTTTCATCAGTCCGTCCACTGCCATTCGACGCCGTACGCGCCGGGCGGGCACTTGGTGGGGAGCAGGTGGGTCGTGCCGGAGTCGTCCAGGGGTGCGAACCGGCGGCTCAGGGGCTTGATGCCGAGTTGCCTGCGGTAGTAGTGCCAGCACTTGGACGGCACCGCCAGGGGGTGGAACCGCACCTGGAGCAGGTAGGTCTGCAAGGGCGTGGTGATACGGCGTTCGTGCTGGTGGGAGATGCCCGCCGTGGAGGCGGAGCGGAGCGTGTACTCGACGACCGCCGTCTCGTTCCTGGCCAGTCGGCGGCCGAAGGGGAAGTCGGCGATCACGCAGTTCAGTTCGGGCCGGAACCGGATGCTCGGGGGCGGGCCGTGGGGGACGGTGACCTCGACCGCGCCGGCCTTCCACGAGTCCAGAGTGTGAATGACCGTCAGGTGGCGCGCGTCGTCGTGGATCGCCCTGACCGCGACGGTGACGCGGATCTCGTCGATGAGGCGGTACTCGTTCACGTCCACCGTCTCGTGGACGACCAGTCGCCGCAGGTCGGCGTTGAGGTCGGGGAAGGCGTCCCCGAGGACCTTCTCGACGTCGGAGTCCTCCCCGTAGACGCCGCGGACGGCGGCCGGGTCGTGCGGCGGGACCCAGCCGCGCGGCCGACGCCTCAGCAGCGACCGCAGCGCGCCGCTCGGCAGGCCGAGAAGGGGTTCCATCAGGTCGACGGCGCGCAGGGACTGGGGCCGCTCCGGCTGGCTGCGGCCGCTCTGCCAGTAGCTGAGGGTGGCGAGACTGAGGCTGATCCCGTGCGACCTGAGGTGGTCGCGTACGTGGTCCAGCGGCAGTCCCCGCCGGCGTAGGGCCTCTTTGAACGCGGTGGCGAACATCAGGTTCGGGTCGTCGGCGTGGAGGGCGTTGGGCATGGCGTCTTCCAGCAGGCGGAGGGCTTCGGTAGGCCCCGGCGGTCCCGGCCGGGGAGAGCCGGGACCGTCGGAAGGCAGCCGGGGGCCGCTCGCCATGGCTCGCGAGCGCCCCCCGGCCGGTCCTGCTACGGATGTGCTCAGTTGGTGTTGAGCGTCAGCCCGTAGTAGCTGAGGGCGTCGTCGAGCGGCTGGAAGTACGAGGAGCCGCGGGAGTTGACGCCGCTGCACTGCTGGTCGATCGGGCCGCCGGAGGTCATGCCCTGGGCCTGGTTGCCGGAGATGTAGGCGCCACCGCTGTCGCCGCCCTCGACGCACACGCTGGAGGTGGCCAGGCCGCTGACGACCGTGTCGGGGCCTCCGTTGCGGTCGACGTAGGTGACGGTGTTGTTGTAGGAGCCGACCGTGCCGCAGGTCCAGCCGGTGGTGGCACCGGACTTGCAGAGGGCGGCGCCGGACGAGGCGCGGCTGCTGCCCTTGACGGCGACCGGGTTGCTGTTGCCCCAGGTGCCGACGCTGGTGGTGATCGAGTGGCCGGAGTTGATGGTCAGGAGGCCCATGTCGACGCTGCGGGTGCCGAGGGCGTAGCGGGTCTTGTAGCCCTTGGCGAAGGCCGTCCCGTCGTAGCGCAGGGTGTTCGTGACGCAGTGTCCCGCGGTCACCAGGTACTGGTTGCCCGACCGGTCGCGGGCCCCGTACCCGACGGAACACCACTGGCTGGTGTTGTTGAACGTCATCTTGCTGCCGGGGTAGATCGCGGCCTTGGCCTCGAGCTTCTCCTCGCCCCGCACGATGCGGACGGCGGAGCCGTGCTCGGCGGCCTTGGCGAGGAACGCCTTGGCCGCGGCGCCCCGGTCGTTGTTGACCTTGACGGTCACCTTGTCGGCGGCCAGGTCCACGGACCAGGCGACCACTCCGGAGGGGACCTTCTTGGCGGCGAGAGCGTCCAGTTCGGCCTTGACCTTGTCGAGCGCGGCCTCACCGCGGGCGGGCACCCGGGCGTCGAGGCCGGCCTTCTCGATCCTGGCCGCCTCGGCGGTGTCGGCGGCGTTGACGGTCAGCTTGCCGGAGGCGTCGAAGAACGCTCCGTCGCCGGCTATCCCTCTCTTGGCGAGCTCGGCCAGCTTGGCCTGCTGGGCGTCCTGCCGGTCCAGACGGTCGACCGCGGCCTCCTCGCTCACACCGAGCGAAGCGGCCAGCGCCTTGACCATCTCGGGCTGGTAGTGGGGGGTGGCGTCCGTGCCCTGCGCCTGCGCCACGGTCTGGGTGCCCAGGACCGCGGATGCCGAGAGCGCGATACCTACCGCGGCCAGGCGGTACTTACGAGAGTTGCGCACGTTGATTCCTTCCGGGTGACAGACAGGAACCCAATGGGGGGTTTACCGCCGGAACGCAACCGCGCTCCGGACAGGGGCGGTTCCTGTCTGACGGAGGGTCATCGACCCGCCGTGGACCCGAACTATTGCGCAGCGATTTCTCGGAATTCAAGATGCCGGCGGCGGGAAATTCATTTAACAGAAATCGTGGCGCTTCTGTTGAACAGGGTTGAACAGGAGGGGGCACTCGGGGTCGCTTGCGAACCATAGGGGAACCGCGTTCGCCGCGGTATCAGGCCCGCGTTTTCACGGATACGCAGAAAACCCCGGGCACGTGCGGCGACGCCGGATCCGCCGGATCCGCCGGGCACGGTGACCGGGATAGGTATAGGTGATCGGCCGGTCCCGGATATTCAGGAACCGAGGCCGTTCCTACGTTGGTGCGGCCCGCTGGGAAAGCGCGCTGAAACGCGGACCCGCAGAGAACAAGGAGCCGGCGCCGTGCCCGAAATCTACTTCCAGGTCCATGTCCCGATGCGGAACTCCGTACGGCCCGAGCAGTGCGGGCTGCACGTCTTCACCGGCGCGGCCGACACCTGGTCGGCGGCCCTCCGCATCGCGCGCGAGACCTGTGACACGGCCGCGGCCGCACAGCAGGCGGGACTTCCGGCCCCCGGTCGCCGGCCGGACGGCTGGTCGGCCCGGGGGCTGCGCCCCGGCTGGGTCCACGACTGGACGGCCGCGACCGTGGACGCCTGGGAACAGGACAGAAGGTTCCGCCTCAGCAGATCTCACTTGCGCTGACGGGGCGGCTGTCGCCGGTGGGCGCGAGGCGGTGGGCGAGGTCGCGGCGGGAGAGCGCGCCG
This sequence comes from Streptomyces sp. SID5910, assembly GCF_009862125.1. GTDB lineage: Bacteria > Actinomycetota > Actinomycetes > Streptomycetales > Streptomycetaceae > Streptomyces. The sequence continues at coordinate 564 of NZ_WWHX01000713.1, read as the reverse complement.
GTCTTGCGCATGGCGCGGGCGATGTGCTGCTCCACGGTGCGGGGAGACAGGTGCAGGGTCGCGGCGATCTCCCGGTTGGTCAGACCGGAGACCGCGAGCTGTGCGACCTCCGCCTCCCGGGGGGACAACTCGTCGGCGTGCGAGGGGCGTCCGGGCGGGCGGCCCTTCCTGGCCGGCTGCCGCGTGCGCAGCAGGGCCCTCGTCCGGGCCGCGTCCCAGACGGCGCCCAGCTCGGTGAAGCGCTGAGCGCAGGACTCCAGCTCGGCCACCGCCGACAGGGCCAGGGCGCAGTCGGCCTCCGGTTCCGCCGACGCGGCGGTGTGCTCGCCCTCCGCGGCCGGGCCGGGACCGGCTTCGGTGTACGCCGCGAGCACGCAGCGCCCGGCGCCCTCCGCCGTCACCGCCTGCGTATAGGGGCGGGGCAGCTCCCCGTAGGCCGCGGCGGCCTCCCGGTACAGCTCCGCGGCCCGCAGCAGCCCGTCCCGCCCCTGTCCGGCCGGCGCCTCCGTCTCGGCGAGCACGGCCCGGCTCCAGATCAGCGCGGCCCTGGCGGCGGGCGCGTCG
>NZ_WWHX01000712.1 GCF_009862125.1 Streptomyces sp. SID5910 | reverse complement strand
CCCCCCTCAAGGAGCAGGACACGGAGCTGATCTGCACCGGCCAGGACTGCGGCCTGGCGTACCCCGTCCGCGACGGCATCCCCGTCCTCCTCGTCGACGAGGCCCGCCGCCCCGAGTAGCCGCCGGCCAGGCGCCCGCCCGCGACCGAACGAACGCCCCGGCGATCGGAGACTGCCGCCATGCTCGACGAAACGCTCCTCGACTCCCCGGAGCGCCTCACGGACGCCGACCACCGCGGCCTCCTCCGCGGCGCCGCAGAGGCCGGCGCCCGCGTCCGCACCGCCGCCCGGCTCGCCGCCGAGGCCGGCGTCGGCAACCTCAAACCCGACGGCCGCCCCCGCGCCGTACTCATCGCCGGCCCCGGAGCCGCCG
>NZ_WWHX01000073.1 GCF_009862125.1 Streptomyces sp. SID5910 | reverse complement strand
GGGGCGGCACGGGTGGGCGCAGGCGGCACCCGGCCAGCGCCGGGCCGCGCACCCACCCCCCAGCGGCAATGCAGGCCCCGTCACAACAGCGACGGCACCTCCCCCGCGGAAACCTCCCGCGCCGCCCGCTCCAACGCACTGGCCAGCAACGCCAGATCCGTAGGCCCGTTCCCCAACTCCCGTACGGGCCGCCGCGCAGGCGGATCCCCCATCCGATGCCACTCCAGCGCCACGACGGTCGGCCGCAGAGTCGCCGTACGAGGAATACGCCCCGTCACCCGCCCCGCCTGGAACGGCACACTCCGCCCGTCCGCCCACGCCAACCGCCCCCGCCCCGGCAGCGGTTCGTCCGGCCCCGCCGCCGGCGCGTCGAGCACGACCCGCAGCGCCGCCCGCCGGGCAGGCTCCGTCTGGGCCGTACGGCCCCCCGGACCGGCCGCCGCCACCAGGTGCACCCCGAGCCGGTCGCCCTCCCGCGCCACCGCCTCCAGCGCCCGCATCACCGACCCCGCCGCGGGGCGCCCCGGCGACCCGAGCGGGGGAGTGACGAGCGCGTCCAGGTCGTCCACGACGACCACCAGCCGCGGCAGCGGAGGCACCGCCCCGGCCCGGCGCCGGGCGGCGCCGCCCGGCCGCAGCCGCAGCGTCGAACTCGGCGGCGACTCGACGTCCCCCGTCTCCGCCACCGCCCCGGCCGCGCCCGCCGACGTGCGCTGGCTGACCATCCGCCCCGACACCTCGCGCCCGGTGTGCCACTCGGCGAAGTGGGACCGGCCGAGCAGCTCGGCACGCCGCTTCAGCTCGGCGCTCAGCGACTGGGCGAACTCCCGCATCCGGACGGGGTCGTTGGCGGTGAGGTGCGTGGTGACGTGCGGTACGTCCGTGCAGACCCGCAGGCCCTCGCCGTGCCCGTGGCCCGCGCCCACGTTGTCCCGGCCGTCCAGCAGGACGATGCCGAGCCGGTCGGGCCGCTCGGCCGAGGCGAGCGAGGCGACGATCGCCCGCAGCAGCTCCGTACGGCCGCTGCCGGGCGGGCCCTCGATCAGCAGGTGCGGTCCCTCGGCGGCGAGGTCCACCGAGACCGGGCCGCGCGGGCCCGCGCCCAGCACGGCGTGCGCGCGGCCCCCGAGGGCGTCCGCGTCGTCGGCCGCGTCCGCCCAGCGGGCCATCAGGGACGCCGGGGTGGCCCGGGCGAGGCCCAGCTCGTCGAGGAGCCGGGCAGCCTGGGGCAGTGGCGCGGACACGCGCGCGTGCCGCTCGCCGCCCGCGCCGTCGGTGCGCAGCGGCGCCAGGGCGCGCGCGAACCGCTCCGACCAGGCGAGGGAGACGGCGTCCACCGTGCCGAGGGTGCCGTTGCCGACCGGGCCGCTCGGGGACGCGCCGGTGCGTGCGACGCGCAGCAGCCGCAGGGTCGTCGCCACGTCGCCGCTGAGCAGCGCGACGGCACCGCAGTCGCGGAAGACCGGGGAGGCCGCGCAGGCCGCCTCGTACGTCTGCGCCACCGGGGAGGTCGGGGAGGCGGCGGCCGTCTCGGCGAGACACACGACGTGGATGCCGGCCCGGGGGCCCTCCAGAGCCAGCCGCGCCATGACCTCGCGCACGTCGGCACCACCGGGGTCACCATCCACGACGACCACGGTGTACGGCCCCACGAAACCGCCGGCCGGATCGCCCCCGTCGTCCCCCCGCGCCCAGGAGGGCCGCCGGGCACTCCCCAGGACGGCCGCGGACCCACCCGCCGCCTCCGGACCACCGGGCACACCCGGCTCACTCGAACCACTCAGGCCACCGGGGCCGCCCTGGCCACCGGGGCCACCGGGGCCACTCGGACCATTCCAGCCACCGGCGCCGCCCACGCCACCGGGACCACCCTGGAC
>NZ_WWHX01000711.1 GCF_009862125.1 Streptomyces sp. SID5910 | reverse complement strand
GGGGCGGGGGTTCCAGGAGGCGGTCGACGCGTTCGCCGAGCAGGCGGTGGCTGGAGGCGCAGGACAGGACGCCCCGGTGCTGGTTGAGCTCGATCAGGGCCAGCGCCGTCGTCAGGTGGCCGCAGCGGCGGGACGCCGTGTCGTCGGCGGCGAGTTCGACCAGGCGGTGCGTCTGGTCGCAGAAGTGGGAGAAGAGCGGGACCCGCGGGAAGCCCGTCGCCAGCGCGGTCGACAGGTGCAGCAGCCAGTCGTGCCGGGCCCGCGCGTGACCGCGTTCATGGGTGAGCACCGCGTCGAGCTGATGGTCGGTGAGGCGTTGCAGGGCGCCCGTGGTGACGATCAGCTGGGGCGGGCTGCCGGGCATCCACCAGGCGTCCGGGTACTCGTCCTCCAGCACCAGGAGGGGACCCCGGGCCCGGGGGAGGCCGGCGGGCAGGTCGGGGGCGCGTTCGCGCAGGTGGGCGCGGGACCGGGCGCGGCGCCGGCGGGCCTCGACCAGCTCGCGGCCGAGCATCGCGGTCGTCCAGGCGGCGCCGGCGGCCAGCAGCAGGGTGAGGGCGGCCGCCCAGGGCGGGCCGGCGGAGAGGTTGT
>NZ_WWHX01000710.1 GCF_009862125.1 Streptomyces sp. SID5910 | reverse complement strand
CCCCGCCAGCACCTCCCCCAACGCCCGCTCAGTCACATGGCACACCTCCGCCCACACCTTCCGCAGCGCCGGACTCGTCTCCGCCAGGCGGATCAGCGTCCGCGCCCCCTCCCACGACGCCGCGGACACCACCGCCCCCGGCGTCAGCGTGTGCCGCACCGCGTGTTCCAGCGCCTGCGGCGGGGACAGCTCGGCCGGGGCCTCCCGTACCGCCTCGACCCAGCGCTCCGCGCCCAGCGCGTAGAGGGGTGCGACGGCCTCCTCCTTGGTGGCGAAGTAGCGGTAGAAGGTGCGCGGCGCGACCCCGGCCGCACGCGCGATGTCCTCGGCACGAGTTGCCCGCAGCCCCTGCCGCACGAAGAGGTGGGCCGCCGCGCGGGCGATGTCCATGCGGGTCTCGGCCTTGCGCCGCTCGGTCAGCGAGAGTGGCCGGCCGGCGGCGGGCGCGGAAGGTGGAATGGTGCTGCTCACTTCGGCAGGCTATGCCGCTGTGGCAGAATCTGCCATCCGGCGGGTCACCCCGGGGTTCAGGTTCGGGGTGGCCCGCCTCTCCACGTCTCCTCCGCCGCCCACAGACGGAGAGAGCCGGGCTGCGGCACCCGGGGGGAGGGGCGCCGAGCCCGGCTCGGGAAGTCCCGGCGCCGGGGGGAGTGCGTCGGGACGTGGTCCAAGTGTGCGTCGGATCCGGTGCGGATCGGGGCCGAACCGCCGGGCCCGGAATTCTTGTTCCCGGGCCCCAGCCGGTTGAAGCAGCGTTACACGCCATGTTTGCGCGGCCTTCGGCCACCGGCGTACGCCCCAGGCGTCACGCGACGCCCCGGCCTCACGGGGCCGCCCGTGCGACGGCCCCCGGCGGTCTTACGCGGCCGCCTCGAAGCCGGTGTCGCGCGCCAGCTTCTTCAGCTCCAGCAGCGCGTGCTTCTCGATCTGCCGGATCCGCTCACGGGTGAGCCCGTGCTCCTTGCCGACCTCGGTCAGCGTGCGCTCGCGGCCGTCGTCGATGCCGTAGCGCATCTTGATGATGGAGGCCGTGCGCGGGTCGAGGCGGCCGATCAGGTCGTCCAGCTCCTCGCTGCGCAGCAGCGTCATCACGGACTGCTCGGGCGACACGGCGGAGGTGTCCTCCAGCAGGTCGCCGAACTGCGTCTCGCCCTCGTCGTCCACCGACATGTTCAGCGAGACCGGGTCGCGGGCCCAGTCGAGCACGTCGGTGACGCGCTCCGGCGTCGAACCGAGCTCGGCCGCGATCTCCGCGGGCTCCGGCTCACGCCCGTGCTCGCGGTTGAACTCGCGCTGCACGCGCCGGATCCGGCCCAGCTCCTCCACCAGGTGGACGGGCAGGCGGATGGTGCGCGACTGGTCGGCGATCGACCGGGTGATGGCCTGGCGGATCCACCAGGTGGCGTACGT
>NZ_WWHX01000709.1 GCF_009862125.1 Streptomyces sp. SID5910 | reverse complement strand
GGCCGCGTACTCGCCGTCGCCGAGGTCGACGTGCAGGGCGGCGAGGACGCGCAGGGCGTCCGGGTCGCGGCCGTGCTCGGCGGCCGACGCCCGCAGCTCGGCCCGCGCGGCGGCTGCCTCCGCGGGACGCGCGGTACGGACGAGGGCCACGTCGGCGTACCGGGCGGCGACCGCGCGGGCGGGCGCCTCGGTGGCGTCGACGACGCGCACGGGGTGGCCCTGCGGGGGCCGCGGCACGATGGAGGGGCCCTTGACCGAGAAGTGGGCGCCGGTGAAGTCGACGTGGTGCAGCTTGTCCCGGTCCACGAAGCGGCCGGTGGCCACGTCACGGATCTCGGCGTCGTCCTCCCAGCTGTCCCACAGCCGCGCCGCCACGTCGGCCGCCTCGCCGGCCTCCTGCCACAGGGCCTCGGCGGGCGCGGCGTGGCGGCGGCCGAAGAGGCGGGCCTCGCCCTCGCCGGCGGACACCCCGATCCGCCAGCCGGCCCGGCCGCGGCTGACCCAGTCGAGGGTGGCCACGGCGGCCTGGACGTGGAAGGGCTCGGTGTGGGTGGTGGTCACGGTGGGGACCAGGCCGACGCGGCGCGTGGCGGGCGCGATACGGGACAGGACGGCGAGCGCGTCGGGCCCCGGGCGGCCGAAGCCGTCGTCCAGGGTCACGAAGTCGAGCGCCCCGCGTTCGGCGAGCCGCGCCGCGTCCACGTAGGCGCCGGCGTCGTACACCGACCGCTGGTCCAGGGCGGCGGCCAGGTGCAGCCGGCGCCGGTCGTGGGATGAGGTCATGCGGAGGAAGCCTTTCCGGCAGCAGCGTCGGGATCCGGGGACCGGGCCCCGGGATCCGGGGATCAGAGGACCTTGGAGAGGAACGCCCGGGTGCGTTCGTGACGCGGGCGGTCCAGTACGTCACCGGGCGGGCCCTGTTCGACGACGCGGCCGTCGTCCATGAACACCACGGTGTCGGCGACCTCGCGGGCGAAGCCGATCTCGTG
>NZ_WWHX01000708.1 GCF_009862125.1 Streptomyces sp. SID5910 | reverse complement strand
TCACCCGGGCGCGGCCCGCCGGGCGGCGCGGGCGGCGGCTGCGTCGGCGAGGTGCGCCCCTCCAGGGCGCGGACCACCGCGGCACTGGGCCGCGGCGCGGGCACGGTCACGACGACATGGCGGCCGTACGCCGCGTGGACGGCGTGCCGACGCTGTCGACGATCTCGCGCAGCACGTCGTCCGTGGACACCTCGCGCACCCACAACTCGGGCCGCAGCGAGACCCGGTGGGCCAGCGCCGGCACCGCCAGGTTCTTGATGTCTTCCGGGACGACGTAGTCCCGGCCGTCCAGCACGGCGCGGGCGCGCGCGAGCTGGACCAGGGCGAGTCCGCCGCGCGGCGAGGCGCCGATGCTGATCTGCGGGTGCTCGCGGGTCGCACCGACCAGCGCGACGGCGTACTCCAGCAGGTCGTCGTCGATCTCCACGCCCTCCACGACGGCCCGCCACGCCTGGACGTCGGCCGGCCCCGCCAGCGTGTCGAGCACGGCCTCGGGCGCGGCCCGGTCGACCCGGGCCCGCAGCATCGCCAGCTCCTCCGGGGCGGTCAGATACCCCATCCGCACGCGCAGCTGGAACCGGTCGAGCTGGGCCTCGGGAAGAGAATAAGTGCCCTCGTACTCCACCGGGTTGGCGGTCGCGATCACCAGGAACGGGTCGGCGAGCGGCCGGGTCTCGCCGTCCACGGTCACCTGCGACTCGGCCATCGCCTCCAGCAGCGCGGCCTGTGTCTTGGGCGGCGTGCGGTTGATCTCGTCGGCGAGCAGGAGGTGCGTGAAGACGGGGCCGGGGTGGAACACCAGCTCGCCGGTGCGCTGGTCGTACAGCGGCGCCCCGGTGACGTCCGACGGCAGCAGGTCGGGCGTGAACTGGATGCGGCGGAAGTCCAGGCCGAGCGTGGTGGCGAAGGACCGCGCGAGGAGCGTCTTGCCGAGCCCCGGCAGATCCTCGACGAGGACGTGCCCGCCGGCCAGCACGGCCAGCATGACGTGTTCGAGGGCGTCCGGCTTGCCGACGACGGCGCGCCCGATCTCGCGCAGTACGGCACCGGCCTGCTCGCCGACCTGCCCGGCGGTGCGGGCCCGGGGCGTGGAGGGACTCGTCACGTCACATCTTCCTTAGGAGTACGGGGGGTACGGGTGCGGGGTGCGCCGAGTGCTTCGAGCCGGTCGACGAGGCGGCGCAGCACGTCGACGGGAACGCCGCCCTCGGTTCCGGTCCGGGGCGGCTCGGGCCCCAGCCACGGCCACAGCTCGGGCCCGATCAGCTCGGCGGCACGCTCCGGCTGCTGTTCGAGCGAGACGTGGTGGTGCTCGGCGAGCACGGCGGCGTACAGGCGGCGCAGGTCGGGCCGGAGCACCGCGCGGTAGTAGTAGGAGCCGTCGGACCCCGTGGCG
>NZ_WWHX01000707.1 GCF_009862125.1 Streptomyces sp. SID5910 | reverse complement strand
GGCCGGCCGCCGGCCGGGTCTCAGTCTCGGACGAGGTGCTCATCGCGTGCCTCCTCGGGCTCGGTGCCCTTGCGTACGGCGGGTGCGGCGGTGCGGGCGGCGGGCGCGGCCGTGCCGGACCGCGCGGACCTGGGCCGGGCGGCGCCGGGGACGTAGGAGGCGCGCGGCAGCCAGTGGGTCAGGCGGCGGCCCAGCAGTTCCACGGCCGTGGAGGTCAGCCAGCCCAGCACCCCGATGGTGACCATGCCGACGAAGACGCCCGGGTAGTCGACGACGGTGTAGTCCTGCCACGTGCGGTACCCGACGCCGTACTGGCCGGAGATCATCTCGGCGGAGATCACGCAGATCCACGACACGCCGATCCCGACGGACAGGCCGCCGAAGACGCCGGGCAGCGCGCCCGGCAGGACGACCGAGGCGAGGACCCGCCACCGGCCGCCGCCCATCGTGCGCACCGCCTCCTCCCACACGGGGGTCAGCGCGCGGACCGCGTGCCGGGTGGAGACCAGGACCGGGAAGAAGGCGGCGGTGCAGGTGATGAAGACGATGCCCTGCTCGTTGGAGGGGAAGAGAAGGATCGCCACGGGGACCAGGGCGATGGCCGGGATCGGGCGGATCACCTCCAGCACCGGGCCGAGCAGATCCTCGGCGAGCCGCGAGCGGGCCACCAGCACCCCGGTGGCCACGCCCAGGACGGCGGCGAGCAGGAAGCCGGTGAGGATGCGGGTGAGGCTGTCGGTGAGGTCCGTCCAGTAGTCGGGGCCGGCCAGCCGGTCGGCGAAGGTGCGGGCCACGTCGGTGACGGTGGGGAACTGCGAGAAGCGCAGCCAGAGGTCGACGTCCCGGCTGGTCAGCAGCTGCCACAGGCCGAGGGCGGCGGCGAGCGAGGCGACGCGCAGCGCGTACCGGATCATGACGCCCGCTCCAGGGCCTCGGCGTACGTGACGACGCGGGCACCGCCGTGACCGCCGATGTAGGCCTGCGCGGTCTCCGGTGCGACGAAGGGCAGCAGCCGGTCGCCGTCGGCCACCCACACCGACCGGTCGGCGAACCACAGGGTGCCGGTGGTGGTGTCGGGGACGTAGGCGGCCCGGACGTCGTCCTGGTGCGCGGCGACGTGCCGCAGCAGGGCGGTGGGGGAGGGGAAGGGGAGCGTCTTGCGCGTGCCCTTCGGCCAGACCTCACCGGCCGGCTTCGGGGGCGTGGAGGCGAGCCGTTCGGCGTAGGCGGTGGGGCCGAGTGCCTTCTTCACGTACCGGTCGTCGACGAAGGCGTCCACGTCCACGTCGCCGGTCAGCTTGGCGGCCTTGAGGACCGACACGTCCTCCTTCAGGGCCGCGACGAGCTGGGGTTTGATCGCCGGGTCGAAGGTGGCGATGCCCTGGGCGCCGTTGTAGAGGTAGACGGCCTCGGCGGGCAGGCCGGTGGCCTTCGCGACCGACTCGGCGGCGTCCACCGGGTGTGCGTCCAGGTAGTCGGTCGCCTGGGTCTGGGCCTTCAGGAAGGCGTCCAGCACGGCCGGGCGCTTCTTCGCGAAGTCCTCGCGGGCGGTGACCCCGTGGAAGGTGGGCAGGTTCAGCTGCGCACCGTCGTACAGGGCCTTCGCCTTGCCCTGCCGGGCGAGCAGGCCGGGCCAGGCGACGAACTGCGACAGGGCGTCCGCACTGCCCGAGGACAGCGCCGAAGCACCCACGGCGGGCTGCTGGTTGAGCTTGTCGATGTCCTCGTCCGGGTCGAGGCCGGCCCGCTGGAGCGCCCGTACGAGGGTGCCGTCGGCGGCCGAGCCGACGCTGGTGGAGACCTTCTTGCCCTTGAGGTCCTTCAGCGAGGTGAGGGAGGAGTCGGGGGCGGTGACGATGGTGTTGAGGCCGCCGCGGAGGTTGTAGCCGGTGACCGAGACCAGGCGGGTGGGCTTGCCGAGCTGCTTGCCGCGGGCCGCGTTGATGAGCAGCGGGAAGTCGCCCATCGAGCCGATGTCGATCTTTCCGGCGGTCATCTGCGCGGTGATGGGGGCGCCGGTCGCGTAGTCCTGCCAGTCGACCTTGTAGGTGACGCCGTCGCCGAGGGCGTCGAGCTGCTTCTCGAAGTAGCCGAGGGAGCGCAGGAGGGTGCCGGCCGTGACCGTGTTGATGGTCCGGGACTGGTAGCCGACGGTCACGGTGACCGTCGAGCCGTCGCCGTCGGCCGACGCGCTGCCGCCGCAGGCGGTGAGGGGGAGGAGCAGGGCGGCGACGGCCGTGGTGGCCAGGACGGCGGAACGTTCGAGTTTCATGGGAGTCGGCCTCTCACCGGAGCAGGTAGGGCATGTTGACCGTGACGGCCCCGGTGGGGCAGCGGGCGGCGCACGGGCCGCAGTACCAGCACTCGTCGACGTGCATGTACGCCTTGCCGTTGCTCTCGTCGATGGCGAGGGAGTCCAGCGGGCACATGTCCACGCAGAGCGTGCAGCCGTCGATGCACTTCGACTCGTCGATGGTCACGGGCACGTCGGCCCGCTGGGGCGCCAAGGGCATGGCTGTCTCCAGGGAGGTGCGCGAAGGAAGGGGCGGGGCGGAGGGTGTTGCCGGGACCGGTGGGGCGGAAGCCGCTCACCGGGTCCGGTGCAGGAGGCCGCTCATCGCGATGCGGTCGCCGCGGAAGCGGATGAACTCCAGGTCGACGGGGCGGCCGTCCGCGAGGTGGGTGAGGCGTTCCAGCATGAGGACCGCCGTGCCGCGCGGGGCCTCGAGTACGGCGGAACAGTGCGCGTCCGCGGTGATCGCCTCCAGGGTGATCTCGGCGTGGCCGAGGGGCCGGCCGGTGACGGACTCCAGGAGGCGGAAGACGTCGGTGTTCTCGAGGTCGGCGCCGAGCAGGGGGGTGCCGATGTCGAGGGGCAGGTAGGTGAGGTCGAGGGAGAGCGGGATGCCGTTCAGGCGGCGCAGGCGCTCGATGTAGAGGACGTCGGTGCCGGGTGCGACGTGGAGGCGTTCGGCGACCGGGGCGGGGGCGCGGACGGCGGCGGTCGTGCGGACCTCGTTGGTGATGCGGCCGTGTTCGTGCAGGGTCTCCGCGAGGCCCATCAGGCGGTCCAGGCCGTGGGCGTACTTGCGGGCCACGACGACGGTGCCGACGCCGGGCTGGCGGGCGACGAGGCCTTCGGCGCGGAGCAGGTCCAGTGCCTCGCGGACGGTGTTGCGGGACGCGCCGTAGTCGGTGGCGAGGGCGTCCTCGTGGGGGAGCGTGGTGTCGGGGAAGGCCTCCGTGAGGATCTGGCGGCGGAGCAGGTCGGCGAGCTGACGGGCCCGGTCGGCACGCAGCCGGCGCCGCGCCCGGTGGGCGGCGACGGTGGTCGCGCCCTGGCCGGCGTGGTCTCGGATGCGGTCGGTGGGGGGCATGGCGGGAACCATACCTATGTGGTGGGGTTCGTGGTGTTGCTGGATTGTTGCGCCACCGGGGGCTCCGCCGGTTGGTGGGGTGAGCTGGGGTTTTGTGGGGGGTGGGGGGAGATGTGCCACCCAGGGGCGGCGGGCGGTGGAGGTCGGCCGGGGGCCCGGTGTTGGGCGGTGGGCGGCGTGCGGTGTGCGCGTCGGGTGGGGTGGGTGGCCCGGCGTTGCGGGGTGCCGCCGCGCCCACCCGTGCCGCCC
>NZ_WWHX01000706.1 GCF_009862125.1 Streptomyces sp. SID5910 | reverse complement strand
GTGCCGCCCCAGCGGCACGACTGCCCGCAGCTACGTAGGCGGGACGGCTAGGCCGTCAGATGGCCCTGGTCGTTCCAGGATTCGATGGCCGGGGTGCCGTAGGCCCAGCCGAGGATGGAGAGGGAGGTCGGGTTGAGGCGGATGCGGGAGGCGAACTCCAGGGGGAGGTCCAGCCAGCGGGCGCCGATGGAGCGCAGGATGTGGCCGTGGGCGAAGACCAGGACGTCGCGGTCCGCCTCCCGCGCCCACGCGACCACCTCGTCCGCGCGCGCGGTGACGTCGGCCAGGCTCTCGCCCTCCGGGACCCCGTCCCGCCAGATCAGCCAGCCGGGCCGGACCGCCTGGATCTCGTCCGGCGTCATGCCCTCGTACGCCCCGTAGTCCCACTCCATGAGCGTGTCCCAGGTCTCGGCGCGCTCACCGAAGCCGGCGAGTTCGCAGGTCTCCCGCGCGCGGACCAGCGGGCTGGTGCGCACCTCGACGCCGGGCAGGCCGTCCAGCGGCGCCCGGTGCAGGCGCTCGCCGAGCAGCTTGGCCCCCCGCCGGCCCTCCTCCAGGAGCGGCACATCGGTCCTGCCGGTGTGCTTGCCGGACAGTGACCACTCGGTCTGTCCATGCCGGGCCAGCAGGATGCGCGGTGCCATGGAGGGGCCTTTCCGGGAGGAATGTCTGAGGGGACCCCTCCATCATCGCGCACGCCGCGGACGGGCAACCCGGTGGGACGTACCGGCGTCTATCAGGGCCGGGGGCCGCTCCACGAGGCGGGTCCCCGGACGCCGTAGAGTGGCACGCCCGGCGCCGTCGGGCACGCGTGAGAAGAAGGGGGAGGGCGATCGGATTGCCGCACACCGAGACACCGGGCACCGAGGCGGCCCCGCAGACTCGGCTTCGCTGGTGGACCGAGCTCCCGCTGATCCTCCTCGTGTACGCCTGCTATTCCGCGGGCCGCCTCCTGGTGCGCGGTGACGTCTCGGATGCCGTGGACCACGGGCTGGCGCTCCTGCACATCGAGAAGGTGCTGTTCCTCAACGCGGAGCACCCGCTCAACCGGCTCTTCACCCGCGAACCGTGGCTGGGCGTCCCGGCCGACTTCTGGTACGCGTCGCTGCACTACGTCGTCACCCCGGCGATCCTGGTCTGGCTGTTCCGCTCCCGGGCGGTGCGCTACCGGGCCGCCCGCACGTGGCTGATGACGTCCACGTTCATCGGGCTGATCGGCTTCACGCTGCTGCCGACCTGCCCGCCGCGGCTGCTCGACGCGAGCCACGGGTTCGTCGACACGATGGCCCAGTACAGCTCGTACGGCTGGTGGGGCGGCGAGGCGAGCGCGCCGCGCGGTCTGGGCGGGATGACCAACCAGTACGCGGCCATGCCGAGCCTGCACGTGGGCTGGGCGCTGTGGTGCGGCGTGATGCTGTGGCGGCACGGCGGGACGCGCGCGGCGAAGGTGGCCGGTGTCGTCTACCCGCTGGTGACGACGATCGTGGTGATGGGCACCGCGAACCACTACTTCCTCGACGCGGTGGCGGGCGCCGCCGTGATGGGCGCCGGGTTCCTGCTGGCGCCGCTCGTGATGCGGGTCGCGGACCGGGCGCGGGCCCGGATCACCGCCCGTTTCACTCCCGACCCGCAGGCTTCCGGCGACGCTGGTTCCCCCGTTGTCAGTGGTGGATGCCAGACTTCCGCGGGTGAGCGATTTCCACGGCAGCGCGAGCAGCGGCTCGAAGCGGGAGCCGAGCCGGACGCCTCCCCCACGGACGCGGGGGACGAGACTCCGGCACCGGCTCGCTGAGCTGCGCGGTCCCGACGTCCCGGCGAAGGCGCTGGACGCGCGGGCCCTGGCCGCGCTCGCGGCCAACCCGGGGTGCAGGCGGCGCGCGATCCTCGACGGCGCCGGGGTCGACAAGGGCTCGCTGGCGAGCGCGCTCGGGTCGCCGTCGGTCTTCGGCCAGTCGCAGTTCGCGCTCACCCGGGGCAACGCGTTCGAGGCGCGGGTGAAGGCGGACGGCGGCGCCGAGCTGCTGCGCCTCGTGCACGAGAGCCTGGACCGGGGTGCCGAGCCGCCCGCCGGGGCGCAGGTGCCCGACCTGTCGGCGACCGGCCCCGAGGGCCGCGCCGCCCGCACCTCGCTGGCGCTCCGTGAGGCGACGCGGGCGTCCGGCACCTGGACGCTCCTGGACCACCCGATGCTGGCCCTGGACGTCGCCGGCTCTCCCGCCTTCCTGGAGCCGGACGCGGTGGTGGTCCACCCGGACGGCACCTGGACGGTCGTCGAGATCAAGTCCTTCCCGATGCTGGACGGCTCCGCGGACCCGGCGAAGGTGGGCGCCGCCGCCCGGCAGGCCGCGGTGTACGTGCTGGCGCTGGAGGAGGTCGCCGCCCGCCTGGACCCGGCACCGCGCGTGCGGCACCGGATCCTCCTGGTCTGCCCCAAGGACTTCTCCAACCTGCCCACCGCGTCCGCCGTGGACGTGCGCAAGCAGCGCGCGGTGACCGGCCGGCAGCTGGCCCGGCTCACCCGGATCGAGGAGATCGCCGACACGCTCCCGGAGGGCGCCTGCTTCTCCCCCGCACTGCCGGCCGAGGAGCTGACGGCCGCCGTCGAGGCGGTTTCGGCGACGTACGCGCCCGAGTGCCTGTCCGCGTGCGAGCTGGCCTTCCACTGCCGTGCCCGGTCCCGCGGGGCCGGCGCGGTGACGCCGCTGGGCCGCCCGGTGCGGGCCGAGCTCGGCGGGCTGTCGTCGGTGGACGACGTGCTGGCGGCGGCGCGCGGGGAGGCCGGCGATCCGGACGACCCGGCGGTGGCCGCGCTGCGCCGGGC